>NZ_JACJFA010000019.1:0-69601 GCF_014164345.1 Pseudoalteromonas sp. SG43-5 | reverse complement strand
AAGCGCACAGGGCGTGCATCTGTGAAAGTGTTATGGCAAGGATGGCTTAAGTTACAAGCCATCCTGGAAGGCTACGATTTAGCAAAATCTCTTGAGTCAGACTTGTGATCAAGAGACAGCTATTTAGCGGCATTTTTATTTTAAGTTAATCTAAACTTGGTAATATTTGCTCACCAAACCACTCTGTTAATAAGCGTTTTTCGTAATATAATGATTCTTCGCGGCCCATTTTAATTTTATCCATAAAGCCCATATCTTTGAGCTCCACATCAGTATCTTTACTAAGCACTGTACCGTCGTTATCGGTTAACGAATAATTAAGCTTAATGCGTGGAAAGTATATTGGTTTTACTACACGAATTTCCTCCATACCACCATAACGCACATCTCCCGCTAAATCTAAATCAGTAAACTCTACGTTTAACTTATAATCTTTTGGTAGTTGCTCAGCTAATTTAGACATATGTTTTTCAAAACTTGCCGCAATACTTTTGTGATACGAGCCCTTAGCTTGGTTAGACGCTCGCACATCACGATAATCATTAAAGTCATTCCATTTAACAACAGACTCACCAGCATGGGCAAGCGCAGGTAATGCGATACACATTGTTGTTGCTATTTTTTTAACTAAATTCATATCTTTCTCCAAAGAGGTAACCAATCACAAAAGTGTGGATTGGAGTAAACCTAGCATTAGCTATTACTAAAGCTATTTTAGCACTTGTTTATTAACTATAACTTAATCTTACGAATCAAGTGTTACTTGTTTTGCACAAAATGTAATCAAAAGTATTTAATGTGCTGATATCAAAAAAATACGATTAAAATCATATAAATTACAGATAAAACATGTAAATCACCTCTATTTATGGTGAAATTAACTTAATTGATAAAAGGTACTCACGGAGCTTTCATGACTATTTTAGTAACCGGTGGCGCAGGCTATATTGGCTCGCACACTGTTTTAGAACTTTTACAGCAAGGTAACGATGTTGTTGTTATTGATAATTTAAGTAACTCATCACAAGAATCACTTGCGCGCGTAAAAAATATAACAGGTAAAGAAGCCACTTTTTACCAAGGCGATATTCTCGATAAACCCTTTTTAGATTCTGTATTTGCAAAACACACGGTTGATAGTGTTATACATTTTGCGGGTTTAAAATCAGTAGGCGAGTCGGTTGCAAAGCCAGTTGAGTACTATCAAAACAACGTTCAAGGTACGCTTACACTTGTTGATGCGATGCGCGACGCAGGTGTATTTAAATTAGTATTTAGCTCGTCAGCCACGGTTTACGGCGACCCAGCAAGCTTACCAATCAAAGAAGACTTTCCTGTAGGCGGTACTACCAACCCTTACGGCACATCTAAGTTAATGGTTGAAATGATGCTACAAGATATCGCTAAATCCGATGAGCGCTTTGCGTTTGCTATTTTGCGTTACTTTAACCCAGTGGGTGCACATGAGTCGGGCTTAATTGGTGAAGATCCTAATGGTATTCCAAACAACCTTTTACCTTTTATCGCACAAGTTGCGGTAGGTAAATTAAAGCAACTCGCTGTATTTGGTGATGACTACGACACAGTTGATGGCACCGGTGTGCGCGACTATATACATGTTGTAGATTTAGCTATAGGCCATTTAAAAGCGCTTGATAAAATTGCCAGCAACACAGGTGCATTAGTTTATAACCTAGGTACTGGTAATGGTTACTCTGTACTACAAATGGTTAATGCGTTTATTAAAGCAAGCGATCAGGCTGTGCCATACCAGGTTTCACCTCGTCGTCCGGGTGATATTGCAGCGTGTTATGCAGCGCCAGAAAAAGCACTTAATGAACTTGGCTGGGAAGCAGTGCGCGGTATTGATGAAATGATGCAAGATACCTGGCGCTGGCAGTCAAATAACCCTAACGGTTATAAGGGTTAAGCAAAAACGGCAAGTGAGAAAACATAGTAATTATGTAGTTTTGCTTCTCTAAAGCGCAGCGTCCTCTTAGCCTCTTTGTGAATAAATCACTTAAAATCTTATTGCACAAAGAGAAGTAAAAGAGGAGTAAATGAGAAGACATAAAAACATAGTAATTATGTATTTTACTTCTCTAAAGCGCAGTGACCTCTTAGCCTCTTTGTGAATAAATCACTTAAAACCTTATTGCACAAAGAGAAGCAAAAGAGGAGTAAATGAGAAGACATAAAACATAGTAATTATGTATTTTTACTTCTCTAAAGCGCAGCGACCTCTTAGCCTCTTTGTGAATAAATCACTTAAAAACTTTATTGCACAAAGAAGAGCAAATGAGAAGACATAAAACAATAGTAATTATGTATTTTTACTTCTCTAAAGCGCAGCGCCCTCTTAGCCTCTTTGTGAATAAATCACTTAAAATCTTATTGCACAAAGAGAAGTAAAAGAAGAGCAAATGAGAAGACATAAAACATAGTAATTATCTATTTTTACTTCTCTAAAGCGCAGCGCCCTCTTAACCTCTTTGTGAATAAATCACTTAAAACCTTATTGCACAAAGAGAAGCAAAAGAGGAGTAAATGAGAAGACACCAAAGCATAGAAATTACGAGCTTTGCTCGTCACGCCAGCAAGCTGTGCGTCTTGTATCTCTCATTGATAAATGATTAGCTATCATTTATCACATCGAAGTCAGTGAGCTTGCCTGTGCGTCTAGTATTTAATACTGCTCCGTAGATAAGGCCCTGATTTTCTATTCTCAGAAACTGAATGGTATCCAAGCACACTTTTATTTAAGTAGATGCTGTATGTATAAGGGGAGTAAGTAGAGATGATGTTTATCGGCATTGATATTAGTAAAGAGAAGATTGATTTATCGTGGTTGAGAGACCAACTTACAAATAAAATTAAAACAAAAGTCTTTAAAAACAAGCGCCAAGACTTTGTAACAATAGAAAAATGGCTTTTAAATACAACTAAAAGCGCTGCTAGTGAGCTCGTTATCACCCTCGAACCAACGGGTGTTTATCATGAAGCGCTGATGTATTTTTTACACGAGCAAGGCTTTAATATTATTTTAGCGAATCCCAGTAAAGCTAAAAAGTATGCAGACGCTTTAAACATAATTCACAAAACAGACAAATCTGATGCAACGATGCTTGCTCATTATGGCTGTGCTAAGCACGCAGTCGTTAATTATTGACAACCTGAAGCATTAGCAATTAGAGAGCTTAAAGCCCTTATTCGTCGTTTAGATGCGCTTGAGAGTAACCGACAACGAGAAGCTAACCGATTAGAAGCAAGTGAATTTAGCAACGTTTCCGCGCGTGTTTGCCAATCGATAAAAGTGACTATCGCGTTTTTAGATGATGAAATTAAACAGCTTAAATCTGACATTGATAACCACATAGATAATGAACCTGATTTAAAAAGAAACAGGAAACTACTTGAGTCTATCCCTGGCATTGGGCTCGTATTATCGAGAGAGCTGACGTATTTGTTTGCGGCTAAAAAATTTAATAAAGCCAAAGAAGCGGCCGCTTATTGTGGATTAATCCCACGGCACAATGAATCGGGCAAATTAAAAGGACGAACATCAATCAGTAAACTTGGGCCAGCCAGAATTCGATGCAAACTTTATATGGCAGCCATTGTTGCAGGGCAATGGAATAAAACAATAAAACGACACAAGTTAACGTTAATAAATAATGGTAGAACACCGATGCAAGCTGTGTGTGCAAATATGCGAAAGCTAATTCATATATGTTTTGGTGTAATAAAAAACCAAGAAGCGTTTAAGCTCCAAGAAAGTTAATTAAGACCTTGAAGCTTAAAATGAGAGATGGTATCTACAAGTAATTTAACCACAGCGTTAAGTTTTGGCTGTAGGCGTAGAGCTTGCTCACGCGAAAAGCGCAGCTTTTAATTACTTATATTTAAATACTTATATCCAGTATTTAATAACGAGTATCTTCGTTATGTCTGTGCCCACTGTCTTAGTAAGTTATGGTACACACCTGTTAATTGAATAATCTCTGGGCTATCTTCTACTTTGCTGCGCAAACTTTGAATCGACATATCTAAATCAAATAACAAACCACGTTTTTCGTCGCTGTTTACCATGCTTTGCAGCCAAAAAAATGAGGCTAATCTGCGCCCACTCGTTACAGGCATTACACGATGTAAACTCGTTGAAGGGTATAACACCATACTGCCTGCGGGCAGCTTTACACTGTGTGAGCCATAAGTGTCTTCAATAACAAGTTCACCGCCCTCATAGTCTTCAGGGTCATTAATAAATAACGTCATTGATACATCTGTACGAATTTTTACTGGCGTACCCGGCACTTGTCTAATTGCATTATCTACATGCACACCAAACGATTGCCCGCCTTGATAGCAATTAAATAACGGAGGAAAAATTTTTGCAGGAAGCGCTGCCGACATAAACAAATTACTACGCGCAAGTGCTGCCATAATAATATCGCCAAGCTCTTGGCATTCAGGACTATTTTCAGGTAGCTGTAAGTTATTTTTTGCTTTGGTTGATTGATGGCCTGCGGTAATACTGCCATCGGCCCACTGTGCTTTAAGCAAAACCTCATGGCAATACGCCACTTCTTCTTTCGTTAATAGCTCTGGAATTTTAACTATCATGTGCGCCCTCTCACATTTTCATCAAATAATTAAGGGCAGGTAATAGGCCTGCCCTTATGCTTACTTTTATTTTTTAATTTGTTTTAAAATTAAAAAGAGTAGCTCGCTGTTAAACTAAACTTACGACCATCACCTGGTACAAAGTGTCCACCACCTAACTGATCAACGTAATCTTTATCACCTAGGTTTTCACCATTAAGCTGCAGGCTCAAATCTTTTGATATGTCATACGCAACCATCAGGTCAAAAATAGTATAACCTGGCGCACGAGAGCGTGTTGACGTAGTGCCGTTGTAACGCTCACCTACATACTGCGCACCTAAACCAAACGATAACTTATCCGACATATCGTACGTAGTCCAAACACTTGCGCTATTTTTAGGCGTACGCGCAAGCTCGTTACCAACTTGAGTTGCGTCGTCGCCTAATGCTTCTGTTACTTCGCTATCTTGGTAAGTGTATGAAGCAATTACAGTCCACTCTTTAGTAATTAGGCCCGTTGCTGAAAGCTCTAAACCTTGAACGCGCTGTTCACCACCAAGTATTTCGTCACTTGAGCTATCTGCAAATGGGTCATCAGTACGGGCATTGGTTTTTTCAGTACGGAAAAGTGCAGCATTAGTTTGCAGGCGGCCATCCATTAGGCTCCATTTAGTTCCTAATTCATAACTACGGCTTTCTTCTGCGTCTAAATCAGCTGCATTTGAACTCGTAGATACCGTTAGGCTTTCCGCCGATGGATTAAATGAATTACCTGCGCCTAAATACACACTGCCATTTTCTGTAGGTTTATAAACTACAGCTGCATTCCAGCTAAATAAATCGTCACTTGTAGAAATTAAAGCGCTTGGATCATTGTAATCGTTGTGATAATCCGTAGTGAAGCTATCAAAGCGAATTCCACCTGTAACTTCCCATTGCTTGTTAAGCGTCACTGTATCAAATGCATAAATAGCTTGGTTTTTAGCTTTAGCTTCAATGCTTGTACCGTCACGGCCGTACACACCCGTAAATGCAATTGTTGCATCAGGGTTGTATAAGTCATTGCGTATTCCATCTTCAATCAGGTTATCAGGCGTAGTTGCAACAAAGTTATGGCGTGTAAACGTTTCATTTGCAAGTTCAACACCCACTACTACGTCGTGAGTAAAGCCAGAAAATTCATAGTTACCAATTAAATCAACTTGAAGTGCAGCAAGTGAATTTTCAGTATCACGTGTTTTTTCATCTGCAAAGGTAATGTCAGTGTCTGTTGTAACCGAGAAATAACGCGGTGCAGTTGTTACTGATTCACGCTTAACTTTACCTAAACGACCTTGCACACGTAACGTAGTATTTTGAGAAAAATCATACTCATAACGAGCTGTTGTTGAGTAGGCTTCAATATCTTCGTAATCACGGTAAATATTACCGTAAAAGTTATCAAAGTCGACAGGAGAAGGTGAGCGTGCACTATCTGCAAGTTCAGCTACTGGCGTATCACTGTAAACCCAAGGAATACCATAATCTGGTAAATTGTCTTGGCGTTGATACTCTAGGTTTAAATCAAAACGGCTGTTTGTACCAAGCCCTGTTGCAAATGCAAGCGCAACAGCATTTGTTTCGTTTTCAACATGATCGCGACCTGCAACATCACCTTTATCAGTAAGAAGATTAATACGTAGTGCGCTTGTGTCGTTTACTTGAATGTTAGTATCAAAACGACCACGGTAATCGTTTTCTGTACCTAAACGTAGCGAAACGTCGTTAAAGTTGTCTAACTTCGCCTTTTTACTTTCTAAATTAACACTACCACCTGTTGCGCCACGACCAGAAACTGCAGAGCCTGGGCCTTTTGCAACTTCAACGGCTTCAATGTTGTAAATATCACGTGTGTAACCTGCAACATCGCGAATACCATCAACAAAAATATCATTTGTTGCACTAAAACCACGAATCGACATGCTATCGCCAGTAGGTGAGCCACCCTCACCTGCTGCTAAAGAAATACCTGAAACATTACGCAAAGCATCACGTAGGCTATCTACGTTTCTGTCTTTCATTACCGCTTGGTTGATTACTGTTACCGTTTTAGCTGTATCGAGTAGCGGTTGAGTGTATTTATGCGACGTTGATTTTTCTACAACATAACTAGACTCAGTTTTAGTTTCTGCTTTGGTTACCGATAGTTCTTGAACATCCTGTGCACTTGCCCAAGTTGAAAGCGTAGCTGTAACAACCGCTGCAATTGGCTTCACGTACGCATTTCCTTTATTCGATGGCTTACTCATGGTTACTCCGTAGTTTTTATTAAGCACTTAACTATTGTTAATTTAAGGTACATATTTAATTTCGGCGAAATCCTACCACTCAAACAACTCAATGTAAACGATAACTGTTATCAATTGCATTGTTATGTGAATTCCTATATTGTATACACACTCAAAAATTAACAGTAATTACGTCCTTGTAATTGCTTGTCGTAACTTTCAGGATTGTTGTTAAGTAATGCGAAGCTTAATTAAACCAATTAGCGTAGTTATCGCGCTTTGTAGCACTATGGCAGTAAAAGCCGACACTGTTAGTGAGCTAGAACAACTCGTTAATAAATGGCTACAAATAGAAAATCAAAACACAGAATTAAATACTCATTGGCTTGAACAAAAAAGCAGTATGGAGCAAACCTTAACGCTTCTTAATGCCGAGCAGCAGCAACTTAGCGAGCTTAATCAGCGTAGAAAAAAAAGCACCAGTGAGCTTGCCCAAAAACGCGAACAGCTTGTAACTCAGCAATCAGAACTTGAAAATGATCAACAGCAATTAAATGATCAACTAGCACATATTTCTGGGCAATTACTTTCATTACAAGTGCAACTCCCCCCGCCCCTTTTGAGTAGTTGGAAAAACGCCGGTGATTTAAGCGATTCAAAACTCAGTACAACTGACAAATTACAAACAGCACTAAAAATGCTGACTCTACTTAATGATTTTCAACAACGTATTTCTATTCACGAAATGGCTATTAAGCATCCTAACGGGCAAGAAGTATGGGTTAAGCAGCTTTATTTAGGTGCAGCTCAAGCATGGTTTGTAAGCGAAGACTTAAGTTATGTAGGTATTGGTTTTCCAAGTGACTTAGGTTGGCAGTGGGAATTTGATTCAAGCATTAATGCAGAACAAGTTGCACTGGGTATTGCTGTGCAGCAAAAAAAGCGCGCTGCTGATTGGGTAACACTCCCTATATTAAGTTATGTAAATAAAAACCAGCAAGGGGCTAAATAATGGCTACTAACAGCATAATTAAAGTATTTAGCGCCACAGTTTTACTTTTTAGTGCAAACATATCTTTTGCAGCTAGCAGTGATGATGCTAAGCAAAGTATTTTAAGTGATATTAAAACAGCGCAGCGTACTCTAAGTAAAACTCAAAATAGCATTTCAAAAGAGCAAGCGACCCTTGCAAAGCAAATTTTTACCAAGCAGCAATCGCTCAGTAAATTACGCGAACAAGCAGCCGTTAATCGCCGCCTAGCTGACGAAAACACATTAAGTCTTGATCAGTTACAAACCCGATTAGACACTTGGCAACAGCAGCAGCAATATCAATTAAACTTACTTAGCCGTTTTGTACGCCAAAACACCAGCAATAGTACTAGCAGTAACGAGTCGGCTAATAGCCAAAACGAGTTATTAAGCCGTGTTGTATCGCTAATTAATAATCAAGAGCAGGCACTTTATCCACAGTTAAAAAAACAATCGGTTGTGCTAAGTAATGGCGAATTAAGCCAAGCTAATACCCTTCAAGTCGGGCCTGTTGCATGGTTTAGTACGCAAACACCTAAACTTATGGGTTTATTAAATTTAGATGATGAATCTAATGCATTAAAAGTAGCGTTAGTACAATCAACAAGTGACGACAACCCACTCGATAATACTTTAAAGCAAAACGGTGTAGGCTCTACATTACTTACTTTTGATCCTAGTTTAACGCACTTAGTAACTAGCCAAGCCCAACAAGAAAGTCCGCTTGAACACCTAGAAAAAGGCGGTTTATGGGCTATCCCTATTATTTTATTTGCCTGCTTTGCACTTACCATTGCGCTATTAAAAGCCGCACAGCTACTGCGTTTAAGTAAAATTAAAATGCACTCTCAAATGCAATTACAGCAACTTTTTAAAGCTGAAAATAGCAGTGAATTTGCAGGTATGCAGCAGCAGCTATTTAACTTAACGCTGCAGAGCGAAAAAGGCCAAGTACGAGACGATCAATTATTTAATCAGTTAATTCATGATAAGCATAAACTCGATAACTTTATTGGCGCTATTGCCGTTACTGCAGCAGTAGCCCCACTGCTTGGGTTATTAGGCACTGTTAGCGGCATGATCGAAACATTTAAAATGATGACCTTGTTTGGCTCAGGCGACCCAGAAGTTGTATCGGGCGGTATTGCACAGGCACTTATAACAACCGAGTTAGGTTTAGTTGTTGCTATACCAGCACTCGTTTTAAATGCGCTGTTATCGCGTAAAGCAAAAGCGTACTACAGCCAACTAGAAGGCTTTGCATTACAGCTAAGCCAACTAGAAAAAGGAGAAAACAATGTTTGAAAAAATAGTTAGTAACCCTATTTGCTGGTGTATTCTTTTACTCGCTTTATTTGTATACCAGCTGATTTTTCATGACTTACTGCACCTTAAACAATACCAAGCGCAGCGCAAAGGTTATTGGCAAGAAGTTAGCTCTATTTTAACTGCAGCGCTTCCGCTACTTGGTTTATTAGGCACCATTGTTGGTTTGCTTGATACATTTAAAGTAATGGCGCTGGGCCATAACGAGTTAATGAGTGACGCCATTGGTGACGCATTACTAACAACTCAACTCGGCCTTGTGTGCGCTATTCCTGCGTGGTTAATGCAAGCTTACTTAGCGTATTCGCAGCGTAATCCTAAATTACATACGTTAAGTAAACAGTTAGGGTAACACTATGCAATCACGTTTAAAGCACAAGCTAGAGCAAGAAGCGGGGCAACATATTGATATGTCGCCGCTACTTGATGTGGTATTTATATTGCTAATATTTTTTATTGTTACAACCGTATTTGTACGCGAAAGCGGCGTTGAAGTTGATAAACCACAAGCCGTATCGGCTAGTCGTCTTGAGCAGCAAGTTATATTTTTAGCAATAACCGACAACCAGCAAGTATTTTTTGATGGCAGCCAAATTGGTGTGGCTGGTGTACGTAGTAGTGTCGAGCAAATGTTAAAGCAGCAACAACGCCCTGTGGTTATTCAAGCTGATAAAACAGTACCTACTGAGTTACTTGTTCAAGTAATTGACGAAGCAAAGCTCGCAGGCGCAGCGCAAGTTAACTTAGCTACGAAACAATAATATGCACACGATTAACCCGCTTCAAAAAACAAAAAACAATCGCCATCCGCTGTTTGCATTTGGCCTTAGCCTCATTGTGCTTAGTGCTGCATTGCTGCTTTTATGGCTTGGGCAACTTGCTGAACATCATATAAAAGACAAAGTGGTTGTACGTGAGATTGCCATGGTGGCACTGCCACCTCCGCCACCTCCATCAATATCACAACAGCAAACAAGTGAGCCAATGCAAAGCTTAGCGGTAGAAGGTGCCGGCGCGTCAATCCAAGCCGTAAAAATTAAGATAAACAGTGATTTAAGTATTGTAAAACCCGATACACCCAACGTAAAAGTAAGCGCGCCGCAATGGCAATCAATGAGTGTAAATTGGGATGCATTTAGCTTAAATCAACTCGATGGTCTCCCAACTTTACTTACTCCCGTCAAGGCCGTTTTACCAAAAAGCTTAACCCGCCGAGGTGTTGATGTATTTACTGTAAAACTCGATGTATTTATTGATGAAAGTGGCAAGGTAAGTTTAATTGAGATAGTACAAAACCCATACCCTGAACTTAAACCAGCTATCGACAAAATTATTAAACAAAGCCGCTTTAGTGCACCTAAAAAAGAAGGTGAAACCGTACGCGCTCGCTTTATTTGGCCAATCGAATTTAAACCTTAAGCCTATTAAAATGAAAAATATGAATATATTTAAAACGCTAAAACCATTAACTTTTGCACTGTTTACGACTGTAATGTGCTCACTCCCTTTATTAGGTGTAAGTAGCGTGCATGCAAGCGCTGCTAGTACGCCATTAAAAAGTGCGCCACTAAAAGTAACTTTATCGCCTAGCGATCCAACATGGCAGTTGGCTATAAATAATAAATTACTAGGCCCTACAGAGGTCCTTATTGAGCCGACCGAGCGCGGTTTTGCTCGCCAAGTACAACCACTATTACAAGCCGGTAATTACAGTGAAGTTGCGGCGCTATTTAAAGGCCGTGATATAAGCCAAGATAGCACTGCTTTAAACTTATTACGTGCACAAGTTCTGCTTTCAACAAAAGACTTTAATAACGCTGAACTAGCGTACCTAGCGTGTTTAAAAGCCTCACCTGATTTAGTAAAAGCACACCAAGGTTTGAGCCTTTTATACATGCAACAAGCAAAGTATGACAAAGCACAAATACACCTAGTTCACAGTATTGAACTTGGCCAAGCTGATGCACAAAGTTATGCGCAACTTGCTTATATACACGTGCAGCATAGCCAACCTTGGAGCGCAGTAGCGGCGTACCGCCAGGCGCTTATGCTAGCGCCAGAAACAAGCCAATATCAACAAGGGCTATTGTTTGCGTTAATTGAATCGGGTGATTTAAGTCAGGCAAATGCGTTACTAAAAGAATTACTTAATAAAAGCCCTGATAAAGCTGAACTTTGGCTGCAACGTGCACAAATAGCATTACAGCTTGATCAAAAAAAGCAAGCGCTTGCTGCTATTGAAGTAGCCTTAAAACTCAACCCTAAAGATACCAGTAACCAGCTTTTAGCAGCCCAGCTGCATTTAACTGAAGGCAGCACTGAACGCGCAGTGAGTTTATTAAAGCAAGGTTTAAAACACGCCACTAAACAGCAGCAAGTTGAGGTTATTAACACCACGATGCAAACTTTAGGCTGGCTTGTATCTCAACAAAAATGGGGTTTAGCTAAAGAGCTAATAGGCAGCGCAAAAAGATTAACTAAGCAGCTACCCCGTGATGAACAAGCGCAGTTTTCTGTATACAGCGCACAAATTGCTATGCAACAAGGTAATACTAAACGTGCTCTTAGAAGCTTAAATAATGCACTTAAAATAAACCCGAATTTAGGTGATGCCCTACTTAGTTTAGCAAGTATATATCGTAGTAAAGGCCAACTCACCCAAGCTAAACTTATGTACGTTCGTGCACAAGCTCTGCCTGATTACCAACTATCGGCGTGGCTTGGATTATCGCAAATAGCGATCGATTCTAAAGACTACCCGAGTGCGCTAAAGCATCTTAGAAAAGCATTACAAGCCAACCCACAACGCCAGGACTTAATTACTAATATTCGCGCCCTTGAGAATATAGTGCGCCAAGAAGGGTAAGTTTAACACCGTGGTTAAATTTACTTGTATAAGCACAGCTTGCTGGCTGTGACGAGCAAAGCTCGTAATTTCTATGCTTTGATGTTTTCTCATTTACTCCTCCTTTACTTCTCTTTGTGCAATAAGATCTTAAGTGATTTATTCACAAAGAGGTTGAGAAGGCGCTGCGCTTTTCGCGTGAGCAAGCTCGTTTGCAATATATATTAAAGCGTTACCAATTTTGCATTTCGACTATGCGTGATTGCGTGCGCGCATATTCAAAGCTCAACTTTTTACCTTTATACAAATGTTCAATGTCGGTTTGCGCATTTATTACCAGCAATTTATGGCAATCGTAAAATTCATCGACTAAGGCAATGAAGCGCCGTGCTTCGTCGTCAAATGTGTGCACATCAAGCGTTTGTTTTTCGCGTTGGTAGCTATCTTCTATACCGTGAACAATAACTTTACCCGTTGCTTTAACACCCATTTGCGGCACGTTCGATACATATAACACATCAAATTGCGTTGCTAAAAACATATAATCGTTAGCACTACGCGGGCCGGAGCATAGCGCCATAAAATCAATCATCAAGGCATTATCGGCTCTTAATAAATAATGTAAATCGCGCCCATGCACAGTAATTGTATTGCTGCATGTTACAGCCGGATACGAAGCTAAAAACTCATTTTGAAAATCGCGTTTAGGTAAATTAATAAAATAGTAACGGCTGTTTTTACCATATCTAAAGCGGTGATCGTCCTCCCCTGCTACGTTAATTATATGGCAATGGTTATTAATTAAATCGATAGTAGGTAAAAATCGCGCCCGTTGCAGGCCGTTGTAATAAAGCTGCTCTGGCTTTGCATTCGATGTGGCCACCAGCACAACACCTTGTTCAAACAACGCATTGAACAATCTGGCCATAATCATGGCATCGCCAATGTCGCTCACAAAAAACTCGTCAAAACACAGTACTCGAATATTTTTAGCCCATTGTTTTGCAATTAGAATGAGTGGATTTTTTTGACCTTGTAGCTGCGAAAGTTGGGTATGCACTTGTGCTATAAAATGATGAAAATGCAGTCGCTGCTTTTGCTCAATAGGTAGGTTTTTATAAAATAAATCCATTAACATGGATTTACCACGCCCTACGGGTCCGTATAAATAAATGCCTTTTATTAAGGGCGCTTTTTGCCACCATGATGTGTGAGCTTGAAGTTGCTCGCTTAGCGTATTTAAAGCTTCCACCGCATTTTGCTGCGCAGCATCAAAACACAGTTCACCTGTGTCTATTTTTGCTTGGTAAAGGCTTAAAATTTGTGTGCTGTGCACTGTCATGGTATTTCACTATCGGCTATAATCGCGCCCATTGTAGCCGACTAAAAATGTGAACCAAAATGAAATTCCCTTGCCGCTTAGATAAATTTATTAGCCACTTAGCTGAAATACCGCGCACGCAAGCTCGCGCTAGTATTAAGCGAAAAGAAGTAAGCGTTAATGGCGAAGTAATCACATCACATAATTTTCAGCTAGCCCAGCAAGATGAAGTACTGCACCAAGGTACGCCTTTGGTATTTTTAGGTAAGCGCTATTACATGCTAAATAAACCTGTTGGCTATGTATGTGCTAACAGTGACGAGCTACATAAAACCGTTTTTGACTTACTTGATGAGCCAAATATGAGCGACTTTCACGTGGCAGGCCGCCTTGATATAGATACCACAGGGTTAGTTATTATCACTAATGATGGCGATTGGTCACATAAAATTACGTCGCCTAAAAGCAATAAATTTAAAACCTACCTAGTAGAAACTCAAGAGCCTATTACCGATGAAGCACTTGAGCAATTACGCACAGGTGTCATGCTGCATAACGAAAAAGATTTAACCCGCCCAGCTATTGCCGAACGACTTGCTAATTACGGACTGCGTTTATCAATAAGTGAAGGAAAGTATCATCAAGTTAAGCGTATGCTTTACGCGGTAGATAACAAAGTGGTTGAGTTACATCGCGAGCAGATTGCGGGGATTACCCTAGATGAAAACTTGGCCAGTGGTGAATATCGATTATTAACACCCGAAGAAATTAAGTTATAAAAGCGCTTCAAAGGAGCCTAAGTTTGGATATACTAGGGCGTGTTGAACTTTGTGGATTGAAATTTGTTCAATCTAGGGGCGATTTAATCGCGGCGCGAGGTTTGTAACCTAGTGGGCTAAGTAAAAATCGAGCAACAAAGAGTTAATCGCCCCTAGAAAGAACCCAAAGGGCATAGCATGTTTGGCATTTATGCTGCGTTATCGCCTAATTATGGGGAATAACACTACATAGGCTCTGCCTTGCCTAAAAACCAAACATACTACTGCAAATTCAACCACCAACGTTCAACACGCCCTAACTAAAACAATATAGCCAAACTTTTACTTGAGCCTGTTGGCTTGCTCTACTAAAATAGCGCCCTTCAAAATTACTAAGGTCGGCCGTGTTAGTTAACTACAATCCCCCTATGAGTCCGTATTTAACGATACTTTTTCAGGATGACGACTTACTGATAGTTAATAAACCAAGTGAGTTATTAACTGTCCCAGGTAAAGATCCTAAACATGCCGACAGCTTAATTAATCGTGTTAATCGTGTTTTTCCAACAGCGAGAATAGTGCACCGCTTAGATATGGCGACTTCTGGCATACTGTGCCTTGCCATGAATAAAGCAGCGCACAGACATTTAAGTATGCAGTTTCAAGAGCGCGAAACAGCGAAACGTTACATAGCACGTATATACGGACACCTTGAAGCTGAAACAGGATCAGTAGATTTACCCCTTATTTGTGATTGGCCTAATCGCCCTAAACAAATGGTTGATCACGACAGAGGTAAACCTTCACTTACGCATTTTAAAATACTTGAGCGTGAAGAAAATGCAACCCGTGTAGAGCTAACCCCCATCACTGGTCGCTCGCATCAACTACGTGTGCATATGTTAAGCCTGGGTCATCCTATCTTAGGTGACAGGCTTTACGCCCATAAAGAGGCGCTTGCTGCTGCTCCTCGCTTACAGTTACATGCACAAATGCTGCAATTAAAGCACCCTAAAACTGAGCAAGTACTTACTTTTGAAGCTGAGCCAGAATTTTAACCGGCGCAAATACTTCGTAAATTATTAAACTTTTAGATAACCTTGCCGATACCTAACTAATTGTCATTAGTTAGGTGCGTTATGCTATTTTCACGGTTTTTAAAGGCAACTTTTTATATACAGCTCAGCTGTGCGCTACTTTTAGCTAACCCTGCCTGCGCGGCTGAACATATTGCCCCACCTAGTCTATCAAGTATTGAAAATAGCGATATTGAGCGACTACTTCCAAGTGATGAAATAAAGCCAATATTAGCGGGTGAAACGGAATTTTTAAGCCTTTACAGCGAATATATGAGTAGTAATTTTAGAGGTATCGTAATACTTATACCCGACTGGCATTCTTCACCTACCAATAACTCCGGTATGGGCTACTTGCGTAAAGAGCTTAATAATTTAGGCTACAGCACCTACGCAATGACAGTGCCCGACATTGATTGGCAAGCAAGTAAAATGGCCAAAGCTACGCCTAACGAAGAAGATACAGCGCCTAGTAAAGCCGATGAACCTGCATCACCCGACACAGCAACAAACTCACAATCACAGCCTGCAAAAATAAAAGAAGAACCTCATTACGTTAATGCAATTGAAAAAGTAACTGACGACATACTTGATGACTATAAAATAAATCTCATTTCTCGGTTTAATGCGCTGTATCAAACCGCTATGGAAGATTCGAGTAATATAGTGGTTATTGCACAAGGTACAAGTGCGGGTGTGTTGTTGGAGTACTATGCAGATTTTCCAGATGAGAAACTAGATGCGTTTATAAGTTTAAGCAGTTACTTACCTAATACTAAGCGTAACGAAAATTTGAGCCAAACAGCGTCACTTGTTACACCCGCCTTGCTTGATATTTACTACGCAAATGACAGCACAGACATTTTAATGAGCCTTAAAAATCGTCAGCGCTGGGTTGAGCGAAATGCAAAGTTTGATTACCGCCAACGCCAATTGTTTGGCCTGCGCGATCAACCTGGTCAACACGCACGCCTAACAAAAGAAATAGACGGTTTTTTACGCCGACTTTTTTAAATACTCATAAGCGGCTTGAATATCTTGGCTCTTTTTAACAGCCAATTCCATCATGTGCTTTGGTAAACCTTGCGATACTAATTTATCTGGATGATGTTGCGACATAAGTTTACGGTAAGCTACTTTTATATCACGCTGCGTTGCATCGCTATTTAAGCCTAATAACGCCAATGCTTGCGCACGATTCATATTATTATTTGGCGGTACATGATGGCCAGAACCCTCACGGTAGCTACTGCTTTGACCTTGGCTTTGTTGCTGCTGATTAAAGCGCTGTTGTTGCTTTCTAAAGTTAAACTCAGCTTGATAACGTTTTAATACAAATGCAAAGTGTGTTTTAGAAATGCCTAGCTGTTTACTTACTTCTGCTAATAATTGCTTTTCTTGTTCGGCTAATACCCCGTCAGAAAACGCCATTTGTATTTGTATTTCTAAAAACAACTGTATTAGATCGTTTCGTTTAGCAAAGCGTTCTTTAAAATCGTGTACGGTTTCTTTAAGTGAAAAGTCGCCCTCTTTACCTGACTGAAATGCATGTTGTGCTTCGCGGCGTTCTTCGCCCTTTAAGCCCATTTCGTCCATGAACAAGTTAGCCGCTTTTATGTGTATTTCGCTCACTCGGCCATTCGATTTTGCAATGTGCCCCATGACAGCAAAGCAACTTGAAAAGAATAAAGCTTGGCGCTCGTGAACATCGTCACCACTAAATAAGCTAGAAAAACCGCCTGCTTTATCAAAGTTATTTTTTAAGCTTTTATCAAATAAATGACCTAGGTATAAACCTAAAATAGCACCAAATATTTTGCCAAACATAAAGCCAAAACAAAAACCGAGAATTTTTCCCCACATCTATAATACTGCCTTCTTAAAAATTGAGTTGTTACGCCTCAAGGCGCGTGTTTAATTGGTTTAAACGCTCTGGTGTACCAATGTCATCCCACTGCCCTATATAGAGCTCAGTAGAGACTAAATGTTCATTTAGCTTTTCACGTAAAATAGGCCCTAAAGGGCGAATACCTTGCGTTAATCCTTTAAAAAAATCAGCCTGATAGCGGCCAATCCCCGAAAAGGTATATTTTTGACTCTCGCCCGGCAAATGGCTTAATGCAAAGTCGCCATCTGGGTTGTGTGGCGGGTTTTCTATAAGCACTATGTGCGCCTCACCGGGTTGTAAATGAAGTTGCATTAGAGCGCTTACATCGTAGTCGGTGTATACATCGCCATTTATTACAATGAACGAGTCGCCCAACAACGGTAACGCATCAATAATACCGCCGGCTGTTTCAAGGCCACCTTCAACTTCTTGGCTATAAAGTATATTTACGCCAAATTGACTGCCATCCTTAAAGTAGTCTTTTATTTTATCCCCCTGCCACGCAAGGTTTATTACAATATCGGTAATGCCGGCTGCTTTAAGGTTATTTATATGGTGCTCAATAAGTGGTTTTTCTGCCACTTTTAACATTGGCTTTGGCATATTTTGCGTAAGCGGCATCATTCTTTGCCCGCGCCCTGCAGCTAAAATCATCGCTTTCATGAGTGCTCCTTTGCTAACTTTTCAGTCACTTTTGGCACTATGGTATTTTTTGTCCACTTACTCAATGCTTTAAGCTCTGGGTAATTTGCTGCTACTTCAATAATGTAATCAAGCGTCGGTAAAATATTATCTAAATAACCTGTTTTACCATCGCGTAAATACAATCGACAAAATATACCCGCAGCCTTTAAGTGGCGCTGTAATCCGGTTAAATCAAACCAATATTTAAACTCATCGAATGAAGTGTTAGTCAGTAAATTTTGAACTGTAAATTCTTGATAAGCAAAATCAAGTAAACTTGTTAATTCTTGCTCTGGCAATTTAAAGTAGCAATCGCGCAGTAGCGATACTAAATCGTAGCAAAGCGGCCCGCGTACAGCATCTTGATAATCTATAATGGCCCACTGGCCGTCACTATTCATAATATTACGGCTATGGTAATCACGATGAACGGTAACCGTTGGTTGCTCAAGCATGGCCTTTATTAATAGCTCTGAACTTGTTTGCCACATTATTTTTTGTTCGGCACTGAGTGACTCATTAATAAAGTCGCTTACTAACCACTGGCTAAATATATCAAGCTCTAGATTTATAAAATCTTTGTTATACGCTTGCATAGCAGAAGCTGTGGGCGTTTTTGCCCACTGAGCACTTAAACTAATTAATGCTTGGTAATGCTCGGTGCGGTTTGCATCATCAAGCATGTCAGCTAGGTGCGTACTGCCTAAATCACTGAGGATAAAAAAGCCCTGTTTCTCATCGCTTGCAATAATAGTGGGAAGTAAAAAACCTTGCTCAACAAACACCTGGTTTAGCAAAATGTAAGGTTCGTTATTCACTTTTTTTGGATCTGAGTCCATCACTATTAAATGTTTATTATCGTGATTTAAACGATAATAACGGCGAAAGCTAGCATCCCCCGTGATCGCGTTTAAAGTATGCGACTTGGCATTAAGGTGTGTGTTTATAAATTGTTGTAAATTCTCAAAGCGTGTCATTTTATTAGATATCTATTTTTATAGGTCAATTACTGTAATTGCCATTATTTTCCTTTATTATGTGTATATTATATTAAACACAAAGTATTAAGGTCGATAAATGAGCAAAACCTGGGGCATATTGATGCTAAGCGTAGTTAGCGCACCATCGCTTGCCGAAACTGAACTGGCACACAACCTTTGTGGCATTTCAATGCAAACCAGAGCTTGGCAACCACTTGAAGGCCTTAACCTTGGTGAAGTTGATATCCAAGCTGATGATGTTGAGCTACTTGGCACTCAAAGCGCTGAATTTACCGGCAATGTTGATATTAACACCCTTAAGATGAGTTTGTCCGCACAAACTGCGTTGATAGACAAACAGCGTGGTTTATTAAATGCAACGGGGCCAATTACTTATCAAGACTACGTAAGTAAAGTAAACAGCACCGGATTAAATGCCGATTTAAATAATTCAGAAGTCAGTTTGTTAGGCGCCGACTACAGCCTAACCGAACAACAAGGTAAAGGCGGCGCTGAAAAGCTCACTGTTAATCAGTCTGGCCTATTACTCATGAATGCAAGCTTTACTACTTGCCCAAGTGACACCCCAGTGTGGGAAATTGAAGCTGACGAAATAAACCTTTCACGCGAAGAAGGCTGGGGCGAAACATATAACGCCGTATTACGTATTCTCGATACACCGGTTTTATATTTACCTTATTTTACATTCCCGCTGGATGAACGCCGTAAATCGGGTTTACTTACCCCGACTATTTCAAGCTCTGACAAATACGGCCTTGAAACAATTACGCCTTATTATTTAAATATTGCACCTAATTTTGATGCCACAATTACGCCTCGTTATATGTCTAACAAAGGGCTGCAATTACAAACAGAATTTAGATACCTAACAGAGCAACACGAAGGCTTAGTAGGGATTGAATACTTAGATAGTGATGATTCTGAGCCTGATTTGAATGAACGCTACATGTTTCATTGGCAACAGCAAAGCTACCTAGGTGAAAACTGGCGCGCAAACGTTGATGTAACCAATGTGAGCGATGATAACTACATCACCGACTTAACTTCAAACTACGCAAGTAAAACCGATACTCAATTGTATCGTACTGGTTCACTTACGCATTTAGGTGATACATGGCGCACTGATATTAAAGTGCAAAACTTTGAAGTACTCGGCGATCACTTAGAGTCATACACTGCAATACCACAAGTTAATTTTACGCAAACAGCGCCTTGGCGTTTTGATAATTTTGACTTTAGTGTGTCGGGCGAGATTAGCCATTTTACTAATGATTCATCAGAAGTGGCCATAGACAGCGCAACTCGTGTACACGTAGAGCCAAAAGCACGCTACAACTACGCTACGCATGCGTGGTCATTTTTATCTGAAGTAAGCTTATTACAAACTAATTATAATCAAAGCGGAAACTTAACCGGCACGCAATACAGCGATACCGTATCGCGTACTATCCCAAAAGTACGTTTGTACTCTCAGCTTAATTTTGAGCGTGACGCATCTTACTTTTTTGAAGATGGTATACAAACACTAGAGCCGCAAATTCAGTATTTATATACACCTAATAAAGATCAGTCAGACATTGGCTTGTTTGATACAACCAAACTGCAAGATGATTATTACGGTTTATTTAGAGACGTGCGCTTTTCGGGTGTTGACCGTATAGCAGCTGCTAATCAGTTTACTTTAGGTGCTACAACGCGCTTATTTGATAAAAAACAAGAAGAAGTGTTTAACTTTAGTGCGGGCCAAATATTTTATTTAAGTGACGATGCCAAGCCAACAGAGCAAGGCTTAAACTCAGACACTAATTATAATGCACTATTTGCAGCTCAAACCATGTTACATTGGCACCGCCGTTGGTACCTCGCTGGAGGTATTCAATATGATACAGATGGCAAGCAAATGGTACAGTCAAATGTAACGCTTGATTATAAAGGTGATAATAATCAGCTAGTACAATTGAACCATCGCTATGCAAATGATGTCTCAGGAAATACAATCGAGCAAGCAGGTGTATTTACAAGTATTCCTATTAGCGACGAATGGCAATTTATTGCGAGCTATCATCGAGATCTTGAAAACAACAGAAGTATCGAAGTATTGAGCGGATTACAGTATGAATCATGCTGTTGGGCTATCCAAATTACTGGCCATCGCCAAATTGAAACTGATTTAAATCAGTCAATAGGACAAGAACAAGCAACTTTTGATTCAGGTATTAGTTTGAATTTTGTATTAAAAGGACTTGGCAGTAAAAGCCGTTATGATGCACAAAAATTATTACAACAAGGTATTTTTGGCTATCGTAGACCGTATTTTCTTAGTAACTAGAGTACTATCAGCAAGAGTAGTAAAAAGAATATGAATTTAAAAAAATTATTAACATCAGCAGTTTTAAGTGCCAGCCTTTGTCAAAGTGTAATGGCTGCACCAGTAGAAATAGATAAAGTTATTGGCGTTGTAAACCAAGGCGTAATTTTAAAAAGCGAAGTAGACACCATAATTGATCGTGTTAAAAAGCAAGCACAAGAACAAGGCCAGCAATTACCAAAAGATGAAACACTTCGTGTACAAGCTGTAGAGCGTTTAGTTAATCAAGCGCTTATGATGCAAATGGCTGAGCGTATGGGGTTACAAATCTCAGACAGCCAACTCGATCAAACTCTCGCTAACATGGCAAAAGAGCAAGGCGGAACAATCGCCGACTTACGCCGCACTATTGAAGGTTCGGGCGAAAGCTTTCAAGCTTACCGTGAAGAAATTCGTAAAGAAATCACAACGCAGCAAGTAACACGTGCAAGCGTTGATCGTCGTATTTATATTAGCGAACAAGAAGTTGATAACCTTTTAAAAATTATGGAAACCCAAGGTCAAAGTGCTGAAGAGTACGACATTGGTCATATTTTAATAGATATCCCTAACGATGCGACAGCTGACGAAATTGCTGATGCAAAAACACGTGCCGATAAAGTTATTGAGCTATTAAACGATGGCCAAGAATTTAAGCGTATTGCTATTTCATCATCAAGCGGCTCTAAGGCACTTGAAGGTGGACAACTTGGTTACATGGGCATTAACGAAATGCCATCGCTTTTTGCTGAAGCAGTAAAAGGCCAAAAGAAAGGCGCTATTGTTGGCCCACTTCGCTCTGGTGCTGGTTTTCATATCATTAAAGTACAAGACGTTCGTGGTCTACAAGTTGTAGAAACAACTGAAGTACGTTCACGCCATATACTTATTAAACCTTCAATTATTTTAAGTGAAGAAAAAGCACGCTCAATGCTTGCAGGCTTTGCGAAAGACTTACGTGCAGGAACAGCCGACTTTGGTGAACTTGCTAAAGAGTACTCAGAAGATCCTGGCTCTGCACTTAAAGGTGGCGAGTACGATTGGACAGATCCAACTACCTACGTACCTGCGTTTAAAGATACATTACTTTCTCTTAAAGAAAATGAAATAAGCGAACCGTTTAGAACACAGTTTGGTTGGCATATTGTGCAGTTACTTAGCAAACGTGTAGCTGATAAAACTGAACTAGCTAAACGTAACCGTGCTCATGGCATGTTGTTTAACCGTAAATTTAAGGAAGAAAGTTTTAACTGGCAGCAAGAAATGCGCGAGCAAGCTCACGTTGAAATTTTCCCTATAGACCAATAAATATGACTCTAAGAATTGCTATTACACCGGGTGAACCAGCCGGTATTGGCCCAGATTTGCTACTCACGCTTGCTCAGCAAGCGTGGGACGCTCAACTTATAGCGATTGCTGATGGCAAACTATTAAAAGAGCGTGCAAAGCATTTAGGCTTAACAATAAACTTAATTGAATTTGATGATAATGCCCCCGCCATAGCAGCACCTGCGGGCAGTTTGTATATTCATCAGGTTGATTTAGGTGCGGATGTAGAGCTTGGCGTACTAAACGACGGTAACGGCCAATACGTGTTAGATACCTTGCGTATAGCAAGTGAAAAAAACATGGATGGCACGTTCGATGCGGTTGTTACGGGCCCTGTTCACAAAGGCATTATTAACAAAGCGGGCATTTCATTTAGCGGACACACTGAGTATTTTGCGCAGCAATCAAATACTGCAGATGTAGTTATGATGCTTGCAACTGAAGGTTTACGTGTTGCACTTGTAACCACGCATATTCCTCTTGCGTATGTATCGCGTGCCATTACTCCTGAGCGCTTAACTAAAGTAGCGGGTATTTTAAATCACGACTTACAAACTAAGTTTGGGATAGAAAAACCACGTATTTTAGTGTGTGGCTTAAACCCACATGCAGGTGAAGATGGCCATTTAGGCCGTGAAGAAATAGAAACAATCACCCCAACGCTTGAAATACTTAGAAGCGAAGGGATGAATTTAATTGGCCCACTACCGGCCGATACCTTATTTCAACATAAATACCTATCTGAAGCAGATGCAGTACTTGCTATGTATCACGATCAGGGATTACCTGTGCTAAAATACAAAGGATTTGGTAAATCGGTAAATATTACCCTTGGCTTACCATTTATCCGCACCTCAGTTGACCACGGTACTGCTCTCGATTTAGCAGGGACTGGTACAGCTGACGTTGGCAGTTTTGAATTAGCGATCCGCGAAGCAATTAAGCTCGCCCAAGAAAAAGCACAAAATCAATGACCGATAAAGTACATTTAGGACACCGCGCTCGTAAGCGTTTTGGGCAAAACTTTTTATTTGATGAATCTATCATCGATAAAATAGTCTCTGCGATTGATCCTAAACCAGAAGACAACTTAGTAGAAATTGGCCCAGGCCTTGGCGCAATTACTGAGCCAGTAGCCGACTTAAGCGGCCATTTAACGGTTGTTGAATTAGATAAAGACTTAGCACAACGATTAATTGAACACCCATTTTTGGGTCCTAAATTAACCGTTAACCAAGGCGATGCAATGACGTTTGACTTTGCAAGCTTGGTTCGCGATGACAAAAAATTAAAAGTGTTTGGTAACTTACCTTACAATATTTCGACACCGTTATTGTTTCACCTTTTTGAATTTTCAGATCATATTGAGCACATGCACTTTATGCTTCAAAAAGAAGTAGTAAAACGCATGGTAGCAGGCCCAGGTAGTAAAACATTTGGTCGCTTAAGCGTAATGACTCAATACTACTGTAATGCAATGCCGGTTGTTGAAGTACCACCTGAGTGCTTTAAACCAGCGCCAAAAGTTGACTCTGCTGTTATTCGTTTAATACCTAAAAAGCCAGAGCAACGTACAGCAAAAAGCGTTAAAATTTTAAACACCGTGTGTTTAGAAGCATTTAACCAGCGCCGTAAAACGCTACGAAATAGTTTAGGTAACTTACTTACCGCAGAAGAACTAACTAGCATTGGCATTGATATAACGCTGCGTGCTGAGCGCTTATCTTTACAACAATTTATTGATATAGCTAACTGGATTTATGACAACAAGCAGTAACATTGGATCGCCTGTAAAGGTATCTGTAGAAACATTTTACGTAGAAGGCCAATCTCAACCTGAGCTTGAAAAATATGTATTTGCTTACTCGGTAACAATTAAAAACCATAGTTTATGCAGTGCAAAATTACTGAGCCGCTATTGGTTAATTACCGACGCAAATGGCAAACAAGTAGAAGTTGAAGGCGAAGGCGTTGTTGGCGAAATGCCAGATATTGGCCCAGGCGAAAGCTATAAATACACCAGCGGTGCAATTTTAGATACACCTGTAGGCACTATGCAAGGCCATTACACGTTACGCAACGAGTTTGGCTCTGAGTTTCAGGCGCCTATTAATGTGTTTCGTTTGGCTTGCCCTAACATTTTGCATTAAGCACTTAGATGGCAGATTATGCGATAGGTGATTTACAAGGGTGTTTTAGTGAATTTAATACCCTTTTACAACGGGTTGATTTTAACCCAAGTAAAGATCACCTATATTTAGTTGGCGACATAGTTGCTCGCGGGCCAGACTCCCTAGCCTGCTTAGACTATATTTATCAACATCAAAATAGCATGACCATCACTTTAGGCAATCACGACCTTCACATGGTTGCCTGCTACTTTCTTAACAAACCCACTAATCCAAAAGATAAATTAAACCCAATATTTGAAAGCCCTAAATTGGCTAACTACATCGCTTTTTTACAAACCCAGCCATTGGCATTAGAGCTTATAAAACATAACTGCTTTATATCTCACGCGGGGTTAAACCCTGATTGGTCTGTTGAAGATGCGCTAAAACAAGCTCAATTTGCACAAAGCTGTTATCAATCAAGTAACGCAAAAGCGTTTTTTGAACACATGTACCAGGCTCACCCCGCTAGGTGGTCTAACACCCTTGATGACTTTGCAAAGTTTAGATACATAGTTAATTACTTTACCCGCATGCGTTTTTTAACAAGTGATAACACACTCGAGCTTAATGCAAAGGGTGCAATAACCAACAGCGAAACTCTCACTCCTTGGTTTAACCACCCCAATATAGCTAAATCTAAACACGATATTATTTTTGGCCACTGGGCCGCACTTGAAGGTAGAACAGGTAATTCACGGGTTCACGCCCTAGATACAGGCTGCGTATGGGGTAACACCATGAGCCTAATGGAGCTGAGTACTAAAAAAGTAATTGTAGAAAATTCCCACCTTTCGTCTAAATAAACTGAAAAAAAACAATACATCTGTTAGATTTATCAATTAATAGTTAAAATTAATTAAAGTAATTGATTTTAATTACTTAACTTATTGGTACAAACGCCGATAAGTCTTAATTGAAGTACTTTTTGAGTGGAAATCTTATGAACCTGACAGTAAGCCAGCGTATTTGGGGTGGTTTTATATTTATCACACTATTATTATTAATAATTGGTGGTAATTCCTTAATAAAAATTGCAAATATTGACCGTTCCACTCAAAAAGTGAACCAACTATCACTCCCAGCATTAAATAAAAGCTCTGAGCTACAAGCCGAATTTATTTTAATGAGTAAAGCCGCACAAGCGAGCTTTTACACTACATCAGCCAATGAGCTTGCACCAATAAAAGCACAAGTCCTTGAGCAAAAACAGCAATTCAACACGCTGCACCGTGAGCTTCAAGATGTAGTAAAAAACGATGCTGCACTTAATCAAAGCAGCCAAAACGTAGAAAAAACCTATTTAAGCTTTTTAAGCACCGTTGAAAATTTATTAGCAGATAAAGGCAAGCAACTAGCATTAAATAAAGCATTAAAAGCACAATTAGAAAACATAGAACTAAGTGCAGAAGATGCTAACTCTGTTGTACTCGACATTACCGACATTGACGGATTTGAACAAAACCACCCTCGCGCTTATCAAGCTGCAAATAATTTAGAAAACAACTTTATGTCGGTAGTTAGTAACAGCACCGACATGCTAACTGTTAAAACGCTTAACACTCTCGATATTGTTAAAAACGAGCAAACGTATTACCTTGAAGAAGTAGTACGCACCGTTGATTTAATTAAGCCAGCAATAGAGCAAACGCATAGCGACTTATATTCAAGCCTAAAAGAATATGTTGATATTTTAGAAAATAACATAAAGGGCAGTAATAGCTTAGCAGCAAACAAAAAACGTTTAATTGATTCGATTACGCTTACGCAATCAGAGCTTGCGCAGTCAGAGCAAGCCACCAAAATGGCACTTAACCAAATTGACGAACTAGTTAATCAAGCGAGTGACGTTGCGTTTAAATTACAACAAGGTGTGCGCAGCGACGTTGACTCAGCTAATTTATGGACGTGGGTTGGCATGGTTATAGCCACTCTTTTAGCAATTGTGATTGCCATTATTACTGTTAGCCGCATTACTAAACCACTTGCCGAAGTTAATCGCATTTTAGATATTGTTGCCAGTGGCGACATGACACAACGTTTAGACGACAGTGCTCAAGACGAGTTTGGCGAACTATCTAAAAGTTGTAATACACTAATTGACAGCCTACGCAGCCTAATTAAAGGTATTATTTCGCGCTCTACTCAGCTTGCAGCAGCATCAGAGCAAACATCGGCCATTACCTCAGAATCAAGCCAAGCAATTCGTAACCAGCAAGCACAAGTTGAACAAGCAGCTACTGCAACAACCGAAATGAGCAGTACATCGCAAACAGTTAGTAACAGCGCTCAACAAGCGCTTAGCGAAATTAAAAATGCTGATAAAGAAGCTGAACGCGTTAAAGGCATTTCGAATAACAATAAAGCAACGATTGAACAGCTAGCACGTGAAGTAGACGACGCCTCACAAGTCATTAATAAACTGCATCAAGATAGCGCATCAATAGGCAGCATTTTAGATGTAATACGCGGAATAGCGGATCAAACTAACCTACTTGCACTAAATGCCGCAATTGAAGCTGCACGTGCAGGCGAATATGGCCGAGGCTTTGCTGTTGTAGCTGACGAAGTACGCTCTCTAGCAAGTAAAACTCAAGAGTCAACCCAAGAGATACAATCAATGATTGAATCGCTACAAACAGGCGCTGAAGCTGCCGTAACGGCAATGAGCAAAGGTAAGCAACGTGCGGTATCGTGTGTTGAACAAACCGACCTAGCAAGTAGCGCACTTGATTCGATTACATTTGCGGTTTCGCAAGCCCACGACGTAAGTGAAGAGATTTCGACTGCCGCACTTGAGCAACAACAAGTAGCACAAGAAATTAGCGAACGCCTTGAGTCGATTGTAGCCATCGCAGAGCAAACAGCCGAAGGCGCAAATCAAACTAATATCTCAAGTTCAGAAGTAGCAAAACTTGCTGAAGAGCTTCGCTTATCGGTAGACGAATTTAAAGTTTAAGTTTACTAAAACGATTAAAAAAACCGATGGTACTATGCACCACCGGTTTTTTTGTTTATGAGACCTTTAAAGCGAGATGTAAAACTTTACCTACAACATACACACACCCTGTAAGTGCGCATTTAGTTCGCGCTCATCTAATTTAACTTTACCAAAGCGAGGTATAAAACCTCACCTACAACATACACACCCTGTAGGTGCGAATTTACTTCGCTCTCATCTAACCTAACTTTACCAAAGCGAGGTATAAAACCTCACCTACAACTTATATACACCAATTACTAACTACTAATATATCGCTTTTTTCTTCCTTACTTAAGTATGTACTGCTGATGGAATAATTATGCTAAAAAAATATCACTGTAAATCGGGATGGCAATCGGAGAAAATTCTACATTTGGCTTCTATTATTTTTTGTGGGGATTACCGATGAAGCTATGGCATAGGTAAATATTAAAATACTTCCTTACAAACCGAGATATCGTGGGTATTAGTAATATTATTAACCGTCATGCAAAGAAAAAATGTTTTTAGTTCATTGTATGCACTATAAATTTTTATTTGATATGCATGGCAGGAATGTATACTATTCCCGGCTAGTCAGTTGTAGTACTTATCAAATTGGACGATGAGTTGACATGAAAGTAAAACGTATTCATTTCCCATTATCCCTATCCAATATGTACCCACTGTTTTGAAAAGTATTAAACGCTAGAGCGTTATCAAATTTAAAGACACAACTAGCGCACTCTCACATTTGTTAACAGGCAGATTGTCATGCTTCGCCGTGCACGCCAATACAGATAGGATCAAGTAAGTTTGGCTCTGTGCTATTTGAGTTTCATCTAAAACTAAATGCGAAAAATATCGTTTTAAGATGATGGCTATAGGTAAGAGCAAAGCAAACCACTTAAGAGTCCAAGTGACTTCACCTTAGCGCAACCGTTGATTGAAGACACCCGTTTATGAGCGCCTGTTCATAACCAAAATAAAGCTAATAAAATTCTATTGCGAACTTAAATATTAAAGGGACTGAAATATATTATGATGAAGTGTGATGTTATCTACAGAGGGATCAGTAATAAAAATAATATCGCTAACCTTGCTGGCGTAATTAAGCGTTGTTTCCCAAGCGCATCTAAAGCAGATGTCATCGGCTATTTAAAGCAAGATAATCTCGTGCTTTTTACCGATTTGGACGAAGAAAAAGCCAATAAAATCGAACAGGCTATCATTAAGTTTGGTGGAAAAGTTGAGCTTCAATTTAAACATAATAATGAAGATCTTTTTAATTTTGAAGACATTGAAGAAGTCGATGACTTGGCCGCAGAAGAAGAAATTGAAACTGTTGCCGTCGTTGAAGACATTTCGACAATAGAAGCGGATGCAGCACAAGAACCTGCCAATGAAAATGACACAATAAAAGTAGACACCTTTCTAATAGCAAAACCGTGGAAACGTGTCGCGGCCGTGTGCATTGACCAACTAATAACGATAGTTTTTACGTTTATTATTACGTATTTGATACTGACCTTTTTTCCAGCCACACTTGAAAGCTTAAAGTACCTTGGATTTGTGTTAAGTCTTGTTTATTTCACGCTGATGACCGGCAATTTATCAGGCGGAAAAACAATTGGCGCAAGGTTATTAAAAATAAAAGTTATAGATGAAAGCTCGGCCCCATTAAACTTACTTAACGCCTTCATAAGATCCATTGTATTCTTAGTAGGCTTCGCCTTTTTCTTTATATCAGCGATAAGTATTTTCTTCAACCCTAAGCGTCGAGGATTCCATGATTTAATGTCGGGGGCTTATGTTGTTGAAGAGGAATCAAGTAGCTTTATTAGCTCTAATGCTTTTACTGTAAAAGCACAAAAAATGGCATTTGAGCAACTCAAAAGAGCGCAAACAATTGGTATGGTAAAACTACAAGAATCTGTAGTACAAATAAATTCATCAATACCTTATCTAGAGAATGCGGGCTACATTATTGAAGATCTTGAGATGGAAGTCGGTGTATCACCAAAGGTTAATGTCATTATTAAAATGAACAGTGAAACGACGCTATCAATGGAAGAGCTTGAAGAGAAAGTTAAAGATAAACCGATCGTGGCAATGTTAGTTCGCGCAATCAAAATGAGTGCTGATTTACAAAGAAAAGTTAACATCAGAAGTATGAAAAGTGTAGGTATGGAAATCAGCCTCGCCGTAACACCATCTGTAAAACTATTATTTACGAGGTAGTATGATGGCGTGTACTTATAAGCTCGTTTTTAAAGGGGATATTGCCCCGGATAAAAACCGAGGGAAAGCAGTAAATGAGTTTGCTTCGCTCTTTAATATTTCAATCGCTAAAGCTGAGCAATATTTTAATGGCAGAAGCTATGTATTAAAGAAGGGTCTAAGTCACGAAAAAGCCCAGTACATGTCTGAGATGATGCTAGAAGCTGGCATTATCTGCTATGTAATGGGTAATGAGAATGCAAGTAATCGTTTTTCATCAAAAGGAGATGTAATAGCTAAAAAAACGTTGTTCCAAAACCGAGCGACATTAAGTCAGCATGTCACCTCCTTTGCGGGCACTACAGATCTGGCGGACTTCAACATCAAGCTACTTTTTTCAGATGTGTTTAAGAAAAGAAATGATGAAGAGCTTGAAGAGTATTATTCGGTTGGAACGATGACAACAACACCTGATATCAATGAAATAACATCCGAATTCCCAAGACCTTGGTTATTTATTCGGCTTTTTGGATTGATGCTACTAACCTATTTTGGCTTTATTTACTCATTTGAATATTGGGAAAATATTAAACTATTGCCCGGCTTAATTTTTGTGGGCACGTTTGCAATGCCTTTGAGTGTACTCGTTTTCTTTTTCGAGACAAACGTGCCAAGAAATGTATCATTAATAAAAGTATTTAAACTCGTTCTACAAGGCGGGATACTGTCGCTCATTTTTTCATTGCTCATGTTTCAATTAACTTCTGACTTAAACTGGCTAGGCCCACCTGTTGCAGGTTTAGCTGAAGAGCCTGGTAAATTAATCGCACTTCTATTAATAGCAAATGCAGTCAGATACCCATATATTTTAAACGGTTTATTGTTTGGGGCTGCTGTTGGCTGTGGTTTTGGTTCATTTGAAAGTGCTGGGTATGCATTTGAAATTCTGTTGAGTCAGAACTATACCTCAATGATAGATAACATTAATTTACGAGGTGTCTTGTCTCCCTTTGGGCATATAATTTGGACCGGTATGATAGGTGCTGCATTATGGAAAGTTAAGCAAGGCAGACCCTTTATGATAAGTATGCTATTTGAGTATACTTTTGTACGGGTTTTTCTAATAGCAACACTTTCACATATGCTATGGAATAGTGGAGACTGGCTTTTGCCTTGGATCATTAAAGCCTCTTTTATTTCAGTCGTTGGTTGGATAGTTATATTTTCTTACATTAATGAAGGCGTATTAGAGCTAAAGTCATTAAAAAATAACGCGACTTCCGAAGAGAGTGTGTGATAAGAATGCTGATCAATAACAGACCAAAATTGAAGTAAACATACGCAGAGTTTATACGAGGCAATAAGACAGCGCAGTCTAACTTACATTTATTAAGTATAATCTTATGTATTTAGCGGTGAGTCTGTAACTGCCATTTTAATAAAGTAGGAAATAAAAACATGACCAAGTAATGTGATTCAAGTTTTTTGAAATAGCCCTATGGAAATAATTAGGGCTATTGTCATAGGGCTTTAAAAGTAAAACTGCTTTTCTTAAAAATAGATATAAATATTCAGTGTTTAGAATTTACTTCGTTACTCAAGAATTTCAATTTCCACTGCGGTCTCGCTAAAACCACCAATGGTTTGTGACCCTGCGATTCGCATATCAAGTTCAAGCGTTTGATTACCTGCAGTAAAATTAGACAGGGCAAACTCTATTGATACTGTTCCAGCCGACAATGGAACAAAATCATAAAGTTGGGTATCTGGGGTTATATCTACATTAAAGTTAGTGTCTTTTACTTTTAGGTTGAAGTTTAAATTAGACAAAATTTCCACACTCGAAGTACTGCTATCTACAAGAGAGAATGAGTTTACGATAAATTCAAGCTCTGCATTATACTTAACACTCAGTGGCTTTCTATCGACCCAATTATAAGTGAAGTCATTAATATAATAAGTGAATAAATTATGTTCACCTAGCTCATGCGCTTCTTTTTGAGCTGCGACCTCTTCTGCAGTTACTCCTACAGGGTAGAGCATCATGAAATTATTTGCTAGGCCACCGCGACTTATCGAAAACTGTCGACTTGTTTCAAGTTCAGCAAAGCTCGTACTGACTGCTATGTGCTCATAGTAATCACCTACTGCAAGCGATTGTTCAAACTTATTTTCACTATCAAGTATAACCACATCTTGTGACTCTTGAACATACTCGCCATCCTCATTACGTTTATAACGTGTCACTGTAATACTTGTGGCAATCACCGTATTTTCATCTTGCTCACCCGTTGATGAAAGTTCTGCATCATTAAGTGGGTTGAAATATATTATACTTGTACCTAGTTGCGATTGGACAGGCTGTTCTGCAAACATAATCACAGCTGTAGCGTTGTCAATATCATAAGTGCCATTAGCATCAGTAATAGCCACTAACTCAATACTAACTTCACCCGCTGTTTGTGAGGTTACATTCAGCTTAAAAGTCTTAGTGCTATCAAACGTTATTTCACCGCTATCAGGTAAAGTCAAAAAACTATCTGAGAAAACTATGTCTCCTTGGGCGCCATTTAACTGAAATTTAGCCCCCGTAATCTCTGCATCCACTTCTACAGTGATAATATTTTCACATTTTACTGTTGCTGTGCAACTCAGTTCATTATCTACTGTAAAACTAACAACTTTTGGGGCTTCAGTGGTTACACTGCCGGTCGAGCCTCCACCTCCTGTTGATGTATTAGTACTCTCAGATGGATCTGAGCCCCCACCTCCGCCACACGCAGTTAGAAGTAAAGTTAAAATGAGTACCCATACATAATTAACATTCCGTTTCATATTATTCCTTATTTTTACTAATTTAATTCTACTATTCTTAATTCAATATTGAGCAACAACAGTTGCTACTCAATATATTTAGCACTGCTCTCTTTGAACTTTATATATTATAAAACTCAAAGACACACATGTTAAATATTAGTAAATTTTAATTTCTATATCCATAGTTTTATTAACCTTTTTTATAGAATTAATAATAAAGAGGAATTAACATATTAAGGTTTTACCTGACAACTAAAGAAATCTAGCCAGTAATATGCTGATTCAAGGTAAGGAAAAATAAGAGAGAAAGGTATTGGTAAGGTTATGTAAGCAATTTAAATGAATGGTTTATACTTGTTATTAAATTAATAAAGGTAATGTTTAGAAATCTGTTTCATTTCAGTATTAATATAAAAAAGAGAAATGACTGCTCGCTTCTTTAATAACTATCTATGTTTAAAATACAGAAAATAAATGTAAGCGCCCATAATAAATGGACGCTATATAAAATTATATACTAGTCACTACCAAATAAATCACGTGTATAAACCTTATCAGCAATATCGCTAAGCTCTTCAACCATGCGGTTAGATACAACAACGTCAGATATTTGTTTAAACTCACTTAAATCTTTAATTACACGCGAGTGATAAAATTCATTTTCTTTAAGTACTGGTTCGTAAACTACTACCTCAATACCTTTGGCTTTAATACGCTTCATAATACCTTGAATAGACGAAGCTCTAAAATTATCAGATCCGCTTTTCATTACTAACCTATATACACCAACCACTTTAGGGTTACGTTTAAGTATTGAATCCGCAATAAAGTCTTTACGTGTCGTATTAGCATCAACAATGGCACCAATAATATTGTTTGGTACATTTGCATAGTTTGCACGTAGTTGCTTAGTGTCTTTTGGTAAGCAATAGCCGCCATATCCAAACGATGGGTTATTGTAATGGCTACCAATACGCGGATCTAAGCTAACACCTTGTATAATTTGCTTAGAGTTTAAGCCATGTGCTTCAGCGTAGCTATCAAGCTCATTAAAATAAGCGACGCGCATTGCTAAGTAAGTATTTGAGAAAAGTTTAATAGCCTCAGCTTCAGTTGAGTCAGTAAACAGTACTTCAATATCTTCTTTTATAGCGCCTTGCTTAAGTAAGTTAGCAAACACTGTTGCGCGGTCACTTTGCTCACCGACTACAATACGTGATGGGTATAGGTTATCGTGTAGCGCTTTACCTTCACGTAAAAACTCAGGCGAAAATATTAAGTTATTAATACCAAGTTTTTCTTTAATACTATGTGTAAACCCAACAGGTATAGTTGATTTAATCACCATAACTGCACCTGCGTTGTGCGCTATCGCATCTTTAATTACAGCCTCTACTGAGCTGGTATTAAAGTAGTTATTTTCAACATCATAATCAGTGGGTGTAGCAATAATTACAAAATCAGCATTTTTATAAGCTGCTACTTTGTCAGTAGTTGCGGTGAAATTTAAGTCGCTACGTGTTAAAAACTCACTAATTTCGGTATCAACTATTGGTGAATTTTTATCATTTAAAAGTGCGATTTTGTGTTCGTCTATATCTAAGGCAACCACTTCATTGTGTTGTGCTAGCAACATAGCGTTAGAAAGGCCTACATAGCCCGTACCAACTACAGCAATTTTCATATTAATCCTTTAAGATTAGTTAATATCCAAGAGCATAATATCAGATGTTCTGAAATAAGTAATAATGACACTTTATATACCTAAGAAGAGAGTTTCCTCTACAATAAAATATATAACTATTATTTGTTGCATGAGCTTAAACAATTTCATTATAAGCAACTTGCTTTAAATGGTTTTTATGAAGCTACAATTACAAATCGCTTGCACTTGTATCAAGTGGAGCAAAGCTTTTAATTAAATCATCAACCGCTTTCATTTGCGTTAAGTACCCCTCTAACTTACTAAGCGCTAGCGCACATGGGCCATCACATTTAGCTTCGTTAGGATTTGGATGCGCCTCAATAAATAAACCTGCAATACCTAGCGCCATACCGCTGCGTGCAAGCTCTGCTGCTTGTGCACGACGACCATCAGCAGAATCAGCTCGGCCACCAGGGCGTTGAAGTGCATGTGTTGCATCAAAAATAACAGGCGCCATTGCTTTCATGTCATCCATACCCAGCATATCAACCACTAGGTTGTTATAACCAAAGCTAGAGCCACGCTCACAAAGTGCGATGTTATTATTACCCGCTTCATTAAATTTAGTAATGATATGGCGCATTTCATGTGGCGCTAAAAACTGTGGTTTTTTCACGTTAATAATTGCACCTGTTTTAGCCATCGCCACAACTAAATCCGTTTGACGTGCTAAAAAAGCGGGTAACTGAATTACATCAACAACTTCAGCAACAGGCGCTGCTTGATGCGGTTCATGTACATCAGTAATAAGTGGAATTTTAAACGTGTTTTTAATCTCTTCAAATATTTTTAAACCTTCTTCCATACCAGGACCACGGTACGAATTGATTGAAGAACGGTTAGCCTTATCAAATGACGCTTTAAATATATAAGGAATATTTAATTTAGTCGTTACTTCTACGTAATGCTCTGCAACACGCATAGCTAAATCACGAGATTCTAATACGTTAATACCACCAAACAATACAAACGGTTTGTTGTTTGCTAGTTCTATTTCATTAATTTTTATAATTTGGTCTTTCATATTTACCCTTCATAATTCAATATTTATATATTTTAAGTATTCACTAAACTTAAAATTTAACTTTACTCTAATAGAGCAAAAAAATGATCCGATTACTTTATTTACTACCAGCCATAAAAAGCACCTATCCTGAAAAAATTATCGTCAAAAACAGTTTTACCAGTATAAAGTTCAATACCCCAATAACCATTTTGTATTTGTTGGGTGTATCGGGTTTCTAGTTCAAAGCCTATTGTGTAAGGCTCATCAGGTAAACGCCCTGCACCATTATCGCCTTGCTCTAAACCATTTTCGATACGACGAAATGTAGTATCTATATTTTGTGTTGAACTATATTGCCATACCCAGTTAATAGATTGACTTTCAGCCGCCGGCTGATGGTTTTCACCACGCTCATTACCTGCCCAATGCCCTAAAACTTGGCCACTAATTGTATTACCCAAAGAGTATAAATGAGCTATGTACCAACCCTCTTGCCAACGGCTATTTTCAAGCCTTAAACTATGATCTTCGTGTAAATATGGTAAAAATAGTCCAAAGCTATAAGCATTATTCTTTTTACCACCGCCAAAGGTATCTTCAAAACCAACGTCACCATAAAAACTAAAAGGCACATCAAACCAGGTCGCTTTATAGTCAAAACTAACAGAGGCAAGTTGGTCACCTACTTCATAATTTGGGCCAAACTCAGAAAGCTCTTCACCATTCACATTATCGTTATTACCGGGTAAGAAGAATGCTTCGGCAAAATCACTAATGCCAACAGAGCGATCTCCACCACCAAATTGCAATAAACGGTTAGCACTTAAGGTTAAATCATCAAAAGGAGAAAAACTTAAATGCACCCCCGCTAAGTGAGGTTTACCTTCAACTTTTAAGCCAAGCTCTTTGCCTGAATTGATCGCAGGGTCTGTTTTCATTTTCATGTAAAACAAATCGTAACGTATATCAAAGTCGGTAATAGGCTCCACATTGCTAATGCCAATAGAAGGAAGGGTTTTAGCATTTGTACTTAAAATCATTGTACTATCGTTAAATGGTGAATACCAACGTTCCCTATAGCCTATATCTACTTGTGCATACTCGTTACCAAAATAAACAAAGCTTTGAGTTGGGAGCAAATTATCTTCGTTGGCAATACCGCCCACACTTACACCAAAATGATTACCAAAATTAGCAAAGCCACCGGCTTCTAATTTTAAATAAGTATCAACGCTTTGTCCGCGCTGATTAGGTATGGATTTAGATCCATTACCATAAGCTATTGTAGCTTTAGCATAAGTCATTGCATCGGTTTGCTTATATAGAGCGAGTTCGTTAAACAGTTTTTGATACAAACTGGGGTAACTATGCTCAATAGATTTTAATACCTTTAGCACTTCTGTTGTTTTATAAGGCTTGCTCATCATATGAGCGTTGTCGCCAACAACAAGGAGCTTTTCAACTAGTTGCTCTAACTGTGGGTTTTGTTTTAAAGGTAAGTAAGGTGAGACCCCACTTGCAAAAACCTGAGAACTAAACATTAATCCAATTAATACAGGTAATTTTTTTAGCATTGTTCTTCCATTTATTGTTATGTTCTAGGTAATATTTACATAATAAAAAATCGCTGATGGGTTAACAACAACGATCTGTATTAATTTACTATCTCTGTTAAATATACAGTACTTAATCGATTACACCATACTAACCAACTCTACCACATAGAAAACCTAAGCCAGTCTATTGTAAGCGCTTTGCTGCCTAGCGTGTTTAATTTACACATAGTTAATTAACAACCCTTTGCGTGACCAAGCTTCACGCCTACGTTGAGACGATTTCAAAGATTTAATTACCATCGGGCGCACCGATGTCTATTTTTTGTAGGCGCTTTGCTTGCTAGCGCGTTTAATTCACACATAGTTAATTAACAACCCTTTGCGTGACCAAGCTTCACGCCTACAAAGAGTTTAATTTCATAGAATGTTGATGTCGCTTTAAATACTGAGCTTGGTAATATACAAACCTAATCTAAAAACAAAAAAACCGTATTTAAATTAAACACGGTTTATAATTTTATAATCAACACAGGTTATATCTTACAAATTAACCACATTGTTAAGTGTTGACGCACTTTCGCCATTAACTAATGCTTTTAAATGTTGAGTAAACTCCTTACCTAGCCTTTCATCACGTATCGTATATTCAACAACGGCTTTTAAATAACCTAGCTTATCTCCACAGTCATGAGCACGCCCACTCATGTGGAACGCCTCTACAGCTTCTTGCATCATTAATGCATCAATAGCATCTGTAAGCTGTATTTCACCACCTGCGCCTACATGAGTTTTAGCCAGTAAAGGCCAAATATTTTTACTTAATACGTAACGCCCTACAACAGCAAGGTTTGAAGGCGCGTCATCGGCAGCAGGCTTTTCGACCATAGTTTTAATTGCAGCACTTTTACCTGGCATTAATTGAACACCGTTAATATCGGCAATACCATATTTGCTCACATCTTCTAGTGCAACAGGCTCTAGCATAATTTGGCTTGCTTGAGCAGTATTAAAGCGTTTGATCATCGCGGCTAAATTTTCTGTTTTTTGATCAGCCGTATGTGCATCAAGTATTACATCAGGAAGTAGCACAACAAAATCATTATTACCAACGATAGGTTTAGCACATAAAATGGCATGGCCTAAACCTTTAGCTTCACCTTGGCGTACACTCATAACAGTGACATCAGGTGGGCATATTGATCGAACTTCCTCAAGTAACGTTCGCTTAACACGTTTCTCAAGAGTTGCTTCAAGCTCAAAGCTAGTATCAAAGTGGTTTTCTATCGCATTTTTAGAGCTATGCGTTACTAAAACAATTTCTTTAATACCCGCCGCAACACATTCATTCACAATGTACTGAATAAGTGGTTTATCAACTATTGGTAGCATTTCTTTAGGAATTGCTTTAGTCATTGGTAACATGCGAGTGCCCAAACCGGCAACTGGAATAACAGCTTTCATAGATAGTCCTTTATTTGAAAATAATTTACACGTTAAATTTACCCTAACAGTACTAAACTAATAGCCTGAATAAATTTTAGGATAATAAATATTAAGATTAGGTTCCAAAAAAACACAAAATAAAATGTACACCTCAGCTCAATGAGATAGTAAGTTGCTAACAAGAAAACTTAACAACCACAACCAAGTTATTAATAAGCGTTTTTATTTATAAAACCTTTAAAAATAGTCAAAAATATAATTTTAATATCTAACCATAAACTCCAATTATCTATGTAATATAGGTCACAGTCTATTCTCTTTTGTAAGTCAGTATCGCCGCGCCAACCATTAATCTGTGCCCAACCTGTTATTCCTGCTTTTACCATGTGCTTTTGCATATAACCAGGAATTTCATCTTTGAACTGCTCAACAAAAACAGTACGCTCCGGACGCGGACCTACTATCGACATATCACCCTTTAAAACGTTTATAAACTGTGGTAATTCGTCGAGACTAGTTTTACGAATAAACTGACCAAATTTAGTGTTTGTTTTACCTTTGGCTCCCCCCCATTGTACGCCGTCCTTTTCACTATTTTGAGGCATACTTCTAAATTTAAGCATCATAAATGTCTTATTATTCCAACTAACCCGTTCTTGCCTATAAAAAACAGGTCCAGGTGAAGTGACTTTAACACCAATAGCCAAAATTAGAAGAATGGGACTAATCATCAATAAGATCACCCCGGATAAAAATTTATCTTCCATAACTTTAAGAAGCTGATTTCCGCCACTAATGGGTGACATACTTAAGTTAATAACAGGTAAACCGGCAATATCACTTACAGAATGGTTTATTAACCTAAAACCACGCATATCAGGTATATATCGAATCGTTTGAGTTGCATTACGCAGGCTATGCAAAATTTGCTCAACCAATAGCTCATCAGATAGTGGTAAAGCAATCCAAACCTGATCAATTAATTGGCTGTATTTATCCATATAAGCCTCAATTTTGTTGAAGTCGCCCAAATGCGAACAGCCTTCAACATGTGCATCACCAAAAGATCCCAATACTTTATAACCTGTCCATGGTGAGCTAAAAATTTTATTAACTAGGCGAATCGCAATTTCACCATCACCAATTACTAAGACTCTACGCTGATTACCACCTATAGAGCGGTACTTGTTAAGCATTAAACGAATACTAAAACGTATAACTATAAGAGCAAGCCCACCGACAAAAAACCAATATATAAACAATTTATTATCGTAATTCAATGAGTTATCAGAGATATAATAAATAGCCCCTAAAATAACTTGGTTTAATGTCCAACATGTTGTCGCTACACCAATTTCTTTTACTTTAGATTCCCCTCTCCATGTTCTGTACATGCCTAGATATGGGTATAGCCAAAAAGCAATAGCAATGCTTAAAAACAGCGTAAGAATAAAACTCTTTTGGGGCCATATATCGCCATTTATTAGCCACATTGATACTGAAAAACCGATAAATATAGCAAATAGGTCAGAGCCGCGGTGTAAGGTTGCAACCAATAAGCTATGATCTTTTGCAAATCCTTTAGACATAATTCTCTCTTTTATTAATTCAATAACGAACACTTAAAGTTCGGACAAAATATTTTTATGTTTAATTATTTGTTAGACAATGGCACTTCAGTCACATAATGCATTCTGAAAGGCAGATATAATTTAATACTCTATTTGTAACTTTGTGAAAAGCTCAATCCTTTAACAACTAAACTCTGTGCAGCACTACTACTTGATGCTTCAGCATAGCAACGTAGTTCTGGCGCATTACCTGATGGTCTAAAATGTAATATATCATTATTCTCCAATGTAATACGCAGGCCATCTGTTGTATTTACAGCAATGTGCGGTGGTAAGTTAAGCGCAGATGTAAGAAGCGCTAAATTACTCGTTAGTTGCTTTAATAGTTCTTTACTTTTTTGTGTTGGAAACTCTTTTACTCTGTCACTTGCTACAAAGCGCTGAGGTAGTCCGACAAGCATTTCTGCAATGCTCTTTTTTTGTGATAATAACAGTAGTACCGGCAATAAAGCATCACGCGTAGGCAGTGCCGTAAGTATTTTTCCGTTTACATCAATATCAGAGCCTAATAAATAACCACCATTAGCTTCAAAACCAGCAACACGTGTAAAGTCTGCTTTTAAACTTTCAAACTCGGCAATTACATATGGTGAACCAATTTTTGTGCGTACGACTTGCTTAAAGCGATGTGATTTTTCTATCGAGGTATTACAACTCACAGGTACAGCCAATGCTTCTATATTTAATAATTGACTCGTTATTAACCCAAGCGTATCACCATTGAGCCATAGCCCATTTTCATCAGCAACTAATGGTCGGTCACCATCTCCATCAGTAGAGAATATCGCATCAAATCCATATTTACTTGACCAATCCAGTGCTTTTTGTTTATCTTCATCCGAAACAGCTTCCGTGTCGATAGGAACAAACGTATTACTTCTTTCTAAACAAGTAACATCTGCTCCCAAGCTTTCAAAAAAAGTTTTGTATATATCTCGTCCTGCACTTGAATGTTCATATATACCGATTTTTTTTCCCACAAGAGCATTACTACTAAACAGCTCTGCATAACGTTTTATATAAGCTTGCTCTGCTGATTTACATACGAAAATATCGGTTAGGTGTTTAACCTGCCTTAATGTTGTATCGCTATTTAAAATAGCTTGCTCATCAGCTTTAGTTATTTCGCCATCAGGGCGGTAAAATTTAAGGCCGTTACGGTCAAATGGAATGTGACTACCTGTGACCATAATACTTGGCATACCGTCCTGCATAGCTTTATATGCAAGTGCCGGCGTAGGGATAACACCATAATAAACGATGTTTATATTCAGTTGCTTTAGCCCCTCTACACAGGCTTGTGCAATTACGTAGCTGCTTGGACGATTATCAATCGCGATCGCGACTGTATCAAAGCTAAACTCATTGTCGATTGATTTGACAAAAGCAACGGCAAAAGCAGCACATACATCAGGAGTAAAATCGCTTACTAACCCACGAGCACCACTTGTACCGAAAGCAACGCTACTATTAGCAATAACTTGAGAACTAATTAATTTATTCATTATATTTCCGAATTATTTTAATTTTATTTAAGTTTTACGATACCTAAAGCTATGAGACATTTTGCGCTTCATAAATAGAAGTATGATTCAGGTACCTGTTCACATTCGTTTCGTACTTGGGCAATACAAGACTTATAAACGAAGGGTAAAACTTAGCCTAGGGAATATTTTTATAATATAGGTTCGAATTTACTTCGGGGTTGGGGACTATAAACTTGAGAAAGTAAGTTTCACCTACAAGCAGATGAACCACCAAGAGAACTAATATATCTATTCGCACTTAGTGGCTCATGTCAAAAAGCATAGATTATTTAACACGACCATAGCGGTCTTCAAAACGCACTATATCGTCTTCACCAAGATAGGAGCCTGATTGCACTTCAATCAATTCTAAATCAACTTTACCCGGGTTTTCTAAAGCATGAACCGCGGTGATAGGAATATAAACCGACTCGTTCTCTGTTACATACTGCTCTGTATCGTCAATTTGTACTTTGGCCGTGCCAGATACTACAATCCAGTGCTCTGCACGGTGGTGATGCATTTGTACACTCAGCTTAGCTCCAGGTTTTACAGTTATACGCTTAACTTGAAAACGCTCACCATTATCAACAGAGTCATACTTACCCCAAGGACGGTATACTTCTCTGTGTAGCGTAGCTTCTGAACGTTGTTCATCTTTTAATTGTTGTACTATTGCTTTAACATGCTGTGACTTATCTTTATGCGCAACGAGCACCGCATCTTTGGTGTTTACTATGACCAAATTTTCAACGCCAACGGTAGCAACTAGTTTATCTTCGCCAAACACCAAGGTGTTTTTTGTATCAACGGCTTTTACGTCACCACTAAATGCATTACCATTTTCATCTTGCGGTGATACTTCCCACAATGCAGCAAAACCACCCACATCACTCCAGCCTGCATCCATAGGCACAACAACAGCATCTTTAGTGTGTTCCATTACCGCATAATCTATTGATTCGTCTGGGCATGCTTCAAACGCCGCTTTATCTACACGCACAAAATCCATATCATCATTTTGCACTTGCATGGCTTTTTCACACGCAGCATATATATCTGGGCGGAATGCTTTTAGCTCGTCTAGGTAACGGCTTGCTTTAAACAAAAACATACCGCTATTCCAGTAATAATCACCGCTTTTAATATAGTCTTGTGCTGTAGCTTCATTCGGTTTTTCTACAAAACGCTCTACCACAAACCCTGCCTGATACTGCTCACCGCGCTTAATATAGCCATAACCTGTTTCTGGTTTATTACCTACAATACCAAAGGTCACTAACTTACCCTGCTCAGCAAGCGTTGCCGCTTGGCTAACGCTTTGCTGAAACGCACTCGTATCATTAATAACATGGTCTGCAGCAAGTACGAGTAACAACGGGTCTTCGCCGTTTTCTAATGCTTTGAAAGCAGACAGCGCAATGGCTGGGGCTGTGTTACGCCCTACGGGCTCTAAAAGTATACCACTGTGCCCAACACCTAATTGACGTACTTGCTCTGCCGCTATAAAACGATGCTCTTCATTGCAAATTAGCATAGCCGGTGAATGGTCTAATCCATCTAAGCGATTTAACGTGCTTTGCAGCATCGTATAATCACCGCTTAATGTTAAAAATTGCTTGGGGTAATTACCGCGCGATAGAGGCCATAAGCGTGTGCCTGAGCCGCCCGCCATTACTACTGGTAAGATCATGTTAAATTCCTTTAATTATTACACTTTTACGCTAAATCAATATTCTGATAAAACTTCATCTACTAAAATTTTAAATTCTTGTTTAAACCGAGTTTGATCAAATTTCTTTACATAAGCTCTTATTACTTCAGGTTTAAAATTGTGTTTGTTATTTTCGAATTCATTAATCGCGGCTTGTAAGCTTTGCTCGGATTGCTCATTGAAAAACATACCCGAAATACCTTCAGCCACAGTCTCTAAAGCGCCGCCTTTTTTATATGCTATTACAGGGCGACCTGATGCCATTGCTTCTAAGGGGACAATCCCAAAATCTTCGACGCCAGGAAAAACTAACGCCTGGCAGTCGCTCAATAATCGTTTTATTTCATTAAATGGTTGACGACCTAATAATTGAACATTGGGCTTAGCTATTTCTTTAAGCTCATTAAACTGCTCGCCTTCACCAACTACAATTAATTTTTTTCCTGATTTATTAAATGCTTTTACTGCAATATCTGCGCGCTTATAAGAAACGAGCTGTCCTAAAAGTAGATAATAATCACCTTGTGTTTCGCTTATATTAAATTCATCAAATGAAACCGGTGGGTAAATAACACTCGCCTTACGGCGGTAATACGAATTAATACGTTTGGCAACAAAGCTACTATTTGCAACAAAATGACTCACTTGTGTTGAGTTTTGTTGATCCCATCGCCTTAAATAATGCAGTAAAGGCGGCATTAATTTACGCTTTAACCACCCAGCCCTATTTTTGTATTCGTTATACATATCCCATGCATACCGCATTGGTGAATGGCAATAGCATATATGAGGGACTCCAGGAGGAGGAATTACACCTTTAGCAGGACCTGATTCACTTGAAATAACTAAATCGTAGCCATTTAAATCAAGTTCTTCTAACGCTAAAGGCATCAATGGTAAATAGCTCTGATAAGCTTTAATAGCTTTCGGCAATTTACTAATAAACGTAGTAGTTACTTTGTGTTTACTTATAATGCTATTTTTAAACGCTGATTCATCATAAACATGGGTGTAAATATCAGCCTGTGGGTAAAGCTCACATAACGCCTCAAGTACTTTTTCACCCCCTCTGCAATTTATTAACCAGTAATGTATTATGGCTACTTTCACTTTTTAATTTCCTACCACTTTGTTTATTGAGTCATTCCAAATTATACGACTAGCATCCCAGTTAAAGGCCTTAACACGTTCAAGACCTTTAATAATTAACGAATTTCTTAAATTAATGTCCGAAATTAAATCATTAAGCCCTTTCGTTATTTCATTTACATTTACTGGATTAATTAAAATTGCAGCATCACCAGCAATTTCGGGCATTGCCGTAACATTAGAAGTTAAAACAGGCGTACCAACAGCCATAGCTTCGATTATGGGTAACCCAAAACCTTCATATAAGCTAGGTAAAGCCAGTAAACTTGCTCCTTTGTAATAACTGGGCAAATCATTTTCAGGAATAAACCCTGCAAAAACTACTTTGTCTATAATATTAAATTCTGAAGCCCAAGCTAATATTTCATCATTACTGTTGCCTGAAAGCATTAAATCATGCGTATTACTAACCACCGACTTAGAAAAAGCTTCCATTAAACGCTTAATATTTTTATGAGGCTTTTTGTCACCTACATACAATACATAAGGTTTTAAGTGCTTATGCGGGTTAACACTTACAGTATAATTCTCATCAACCCCATTATAAACAACAACTATTTTATCTGGGTTTATATTTGCCCATTTAGCTATTTCGTGCTTTGTGTATTCTGACACAGTGAATATTAATGGTGTTTTTTTGCACACAGGTTTTACTAAGTAATCATAATACACTTTATTTTTCAAACCGGCATAATCAGGAAAATATATATGCATTAAGTCGTGAATAGTTATAATAGATCTGCGATGCCAAAAAATAGGGCAATTATATGAAGGAGAAATAAACCAAGCATTATCTATTCTACAATTTAGAAACAATCTTAAAGGATCTAATGGAGAAAAAATATCAGAAAAGCTACCTTCAATAGTTTCTCCGTGCTTATCTAACCGCATTTCTGACGCGAAACGTCCGATCCCATGATTAGCGCACCATCTAGAATCAATTTTTTTCATAGTAATGCTTCACTTTTATAAGATGTAAAGCGGTTGCCAAGGCGAGTAAACCGTACAATGGCAGCAAATAAAAACTAACTAGGCTATAGCTTGACAAAACAAAGGTCATTAGTGAAAAAAATAGAACTCCATTATCAAGCTGAAATTTAGAAAAACTTCTCGACCCGAACAAAAACATCCAAATAATAAAGAGACTAAAACCAATTACTCCAGAGGATAATCTAAAAAATGAAAATTGATTCTCAACGTATATACTTCCACCAATCCCAAACAAGTTCGTAACAAAATCATTCTTAGCTAGAACCATTAATTGTTCAAATTGTTCTTGTCGAATATCGAGAGAGATACTCTCTTCTGCTCCAAATATTTGCAAAGCTTTGCTTTGAAACAAATATACTACATTTTCAAATTTATCTGCATAAGAAAAATACAAAGAAAAAACGAATAAAGTAGCGAGGAATATCAAGGTTATCATCAGGCTTCTTGGTTGCTTAGAGGGGAAAATAATTAAAGATAGGACTAATGCAGCGATAGTTGCAAACCCAGTCCCTGTAACTTGTAGTAACGTGCCTACAACCAAAACAGATGCAATAAGAAAAAATTTAGCCTTTGAAAAATTACAATAAAAAGCAGAAAAGACAAAAGCAAAAAGAAACATTTGAGCATCCATTGTAGGATAACCTACACCGAATCGACCCCAAGATTTATAATCTTCAAAGAAAGGAGGCGGGTAAAAATATATTAAAGGTGTTATCAGGGCATATAAGCAAGCTGTATAGATAAAAAATAAAACTAAACGTTCGATTTCACCTCCAGTTACGCTTTCATATTTATAAAAAGCTACTATCAACAAAAAAAACTGAATCTGTTTAGTTATTATTGAAAATGGAGTTGATACCGTTCGCAGGCCTTCAAACACAGGAAACATCGTTGCGTAATAGGAAATAAACATACTTAAAAACAAAGTAAAAGAAATGAATAAATAGGACTTAAAGTATGCTTTTACTTTAAGTCCTCCAGAAAATATTGAGTAAGCAGTAACAAAAGAAATTAATAATATAGCTAATTCTCTTAAGACCGTTAGTTGAGACGAAAAGCTTACATTGTCTCTGACGCCATCAAATACAAAAAAAAGAATAACAATAAAGTATGGCAACCTAAGTAACATCTTTGTATCAATTCGATAATACTTAAGCATTGTATATACATTCCATCATATTACAGTGCGTTACAATAGAAAATTCTTGATGAGTTTTTTCTTTAATATTTAACTCCCCAAAACTTAAGCTTAGGGTTAGTTCTAATAACTCTTTATAATTTTCAACTAAAAATTCAGACTCATTCAATATGTGGAATATTTCACTTATTCCTCCCACTGGATAAGCAATCACAAGAACCCCAGCACTTCTTGCTTCAATTATTGTTCTGCCAAACGGTTCAGGCCAAACTGTTGGTGAAACTAAAATGTCTACACTTTCGTAAAAGGAAGAGGGGTCAACAAAACCTAAAAAATCTATATTTGAATCAGGGTATGATGTTAAGAGCTTTTCAACATATTCATTATCTCCTTTACCTGCGGCAACAAACTTAGCACCACTTTTTATAATTGCAAAGTGTTCAGCCAGCTTCACAAAGTCTTCAAAACCTTTTTCCTCAGACAGTCGCCCAATAAATCCATATTTTGGTATACTTTTGCCTTCTCTGTTTTTTTTTAATAAGTTAAGAGTTCCTGTAGGATTGAATACAACTTTAGATTTCAAAGTTAGAAAATCAAAGTGGGAACAATGCAACTTTTTAACAAAGGTCGATATGGAGATAAAAGAGTCAACGTTTTTTAAAAAACGACCTCTTAAGTAAGACCAAAATTTGATACTGAAACTATTACCATTCAATTGCTGCTTACCTTTCATTAAGGTGCAATTTGGATGCAAAAAATAGTAATCGCGGGCAGTATGAACCAGTTTTGTTCCATTCCCACCGAGGCATGATAATACACCTGCAGAAAAGCCAGATAAATTATTAGTATGAATAACATCAGGCATTATATTTTTGACCAACGCTCTGATCTGCCTCATCATAAATGGGTTATATGTGTCCAGAAGATGCCATGCTAACTTTATAGAAGGCCCCCTATGCTTTTCATCAAACGGCCAATAAAAATTAACTAGTGGGATATAGTGTACTTTAACTCCATTGATAACACTGCATGTCTTCGCGTTTTTTGAATCTTTAGGAACTGTACAAGCAATATGTACTTCGTGACCTTTTTCAGCAAGCTTTTCAGCTAAAAGTTGCACCGAAACTTCAGCTCCACCGACTCTATATGGATAGTAAAGCGTATTTAGTATTAAGACTCTCAATTTTAGGACCTATTTATTGTTGTTATATTATTAATCCCCAAATAAGTTTCGTATTGTGTATTCACGAAGCTTTTCCAAGACTCTTCAACCAGTTCTAAAGGAAGAGTTAAACTTGTTATTTCTATATTGGGATACACTAACGGTAGTGTCTCGAAGCAGCTTGAATAAAAACCAATTAATTTAATATTTTGGTAAATTAATAGCTTTAGCTCTATTGGTGCCTGCTGTTTATTTATTTCAATCCCGTAGTTTTCAAAATAATTTAGCTTTTCTTTACTTTCTCGCCGATGAGGAAAGTAGACAACTTTTTTACCTACGATTAATAATTCTCGTATGTAATCGACTAATATTTGGTTACTCTTTAGCTCATTTTCAAGTGTACAGACACCAGCCGTAAAAAGTGGAGAGCCTACAATCCCAAGTATACTATCACTCTCTTCAGCCTCTTTTTGCAGAGAAGCTAGCTTATTAAATTCATTTTTGGTAAGTCTATCTTTAGTGCTAACAAATTGTCTTTTTTTTAAAAATGCACTGAAGTAAGTTATTTTATTTAAAATTTTAAGATCATAACCAAATAGATTTAAAAATATATTTTTACATTTAACTTTTATACTTTCAGGCTCAGCTCTCATTTTTGGAGCTCGCTTTATTGCATTTCCATCATCTAGAAAAACACAATGTTTTACTGTAAGCTTATTTACGAGATGTCTTGCTATATATGAACGAAACTCTCCAATAAGCATATACTCAAACTGATTTTCTTGAAGCTGCTTTTCAATATCGTTAATTTGACCTGCATTAAATACTAATTGTAGAAAAGACTCTGTAATATCATACTCGTAATATGAATAAAGCTCTGCTGTTTCAAATTTGTAAAAATCGAAAACAGTATCTATTAGTTTTTTATTATGCCCTGATATCTTAGTATTTAGGTTCAATATCAAAGTTAAATCTGAAGGTGGTATACTTTTTAAAAAACAAAACTCAAGTAGGCTCATAGCTTGTAAAGGTGACTCAACTATAGCTACTGCTTTATTATCCATAAATTATTTGGCCGTTATCGTATCAATATAAATTTATTGATATTTATGTTAATGAAACTTTTTCTGGTTCTTTAATCTAAAATAATGTTCACTATCTCTGCTACTAAATATTTTAGCTGGCGAGCCACCGGCTATAGCCAATGGAGGTACATTTTTTGTAACTACACTGCCAGCTTGAATTATTGCACCTTCACCGATCGAAACGCCTGGCAAAACAGTAACTCGTATACCTAACCATACATTAGATCCAATCGCTGTATCGTAAACTTCATAATTAGAGTCATAAGGAATAGCATCAGAGTTTTTATAGCGATGGTTTTCAGTTATCAGTACACAGCCAAACCCACAGTGAAAATTATCTCCGATATTAACATTTCCTTTACCAATAACAGTTAAGCCATTTGAGTTAAAATTAGAGCCTAAAGAGGTATTAGTATTTATAATTGTTTTGGCATTAATTTTTGCGCCTTTACCAACTACTGAAGCTCTTTTAATCACTTTTCTCCCGTAGAACCAGCACTTAACCTTCTTTTTTAAACTATTTAGCAATGTATGACTCCTCAATTTTTCTAATCATTTGGGTTGTTGTCACTAATTGATAAGCTGAAGCAGCTGTTGAAGCTAAAATCACTCCGTATATATTGTTAAAAACCACCCAGCATATCCCTATTATAAAACAATAAATAAATGCGCTCGTTATGGATATTTTACTAATTATTTTATTCTGTTTATAGTAAAAAAGCCCATGGGAAAGGAATGTGTAGATGACTTGTAAAAAAACGGGTATTAAAGCAAAAACAAATAAATTCCGTGCTAATTCAAATTCATTTTTGAATATAAAAAACCAAAGGTAATATGCAATGACACAAAAAGCAAGAAAAGCTAAAAATATACCTAAACTAAGCCTTACGACTAAACTTATATGAGCTTGCACTCCCATTTGCGTAATTCTTTTATAAAAGAACGACTGTAATGCTTGTGATAATGCGCTAAACCCCATATAAGCCGCACTTGCAATCGTTACAGCAAGAGCATAGTTTCCGGCAAGCGACGCCCCAAACATAAAAGCAACAATTAATCGATCTGCGAATGCTCTGACCCAGTATGATAAATGATGAAGCCACAAAGAAACACCATAACCTATACACTCTTTATATATATTAACCCTCTTTTTTTTAAGAAAAGCTACAAAAGGTGTTTCTGCACATAATAACAAAATAACAGTTTGAAGCATTACTCCTACTAAAGTAAACAGTAAGCGAGTCTCTATGTCTCCACCACTCTCACTAAAATAGATATAGGTGCCTAATTGCGAAATTAGCGTCGTTGCAATTAACACCGTGGCTAAAAGTAAAAACCGTTCTTTTATACGAAACAATGATAAGAACTGAACACTAAAAGCAGTAAACAACCCAATAAAAACAATTAATAAATAATGCGATATATCAATACCTTTAATATAAATAATTAAAGGGCTGATAAGTAAAAAAAATAATAATACCAACAACCCTAGATGAACAAATGCGGAATGCACTTCTGATGCAGCACTTTCATTCTCTCTTATAAATTTAATAGGTATTAAGCCGTTTCCACTAAATGCGAAGAAGACAATAAATATTTGTATTAACGATTGTAAAACACTCAATATAGAGTATTGCTCAGCGCCTAGTGTATTCGAAACAATTGGGACCACAAGAATTGCGGATGCTTTACTGACCACATCCGCAAAAACATATAAAGGCAACCTTATATTCATATTAGGTCCTAAAGTAGTTTTCTAAAAACTGTAACGCTTTCCAGAATCCCTCCCCTTTATTTTTATGCCCTTGCCAAACTTCAGGTATAAACTGACACCCAAAAGCTACTTCTTCTAGATCTTCTGCAAGCTTAGAAAAGTCTACATCACCTTTTCCTATTTCAATACCTTCGCCGTCTATACCAAGCGCATCTACAATATGCATGTGAACTGTGTATTTACCAATTTTTTTTGTAAACTCACTTAACTCCCAACCATAATAGTTACAAGACATCATTGTGTGAGACACATCATAACAAACTTTTATCTTTTGATTATTTTGACAAAAGTCGACAATTTCGTCTGCATCTACAAATAAATTATGGTAACTCTGGCCACCAAAATGCCAAGGAAAAGGGGGCATTGTTTGTATTGCAATAGTAACACCTGTTAAATCGATTTGATTTAAGGCATCAGCAATCAGGTTGTACTTTGCTTGCTTTAGTGATTCATCAATAAAGCCATTATGATTCCATCCACCAGCATTTACTACAATTACAGGGTCAGTCGTTTTTGGAAAATAAGTATTTAATTTTTTTGTAATTTCAACAACTCGAGTCAAAAGATCGATTGATTGAGCTCTATATTCTAGGTTGTCTGAACATAAGTCTAGTATGTGATCGTTTGCAAATAACTCAGGGCTGTGTACTGCGAAACCAATATCCTCTGGGCCGCTAAAATACTTTTTAAGGTCTACTTCTAAATCCTGGTAAGACAAGTGAAACTCAACGAAATCTAAATTAGTCCCTTCTTTAATAGCTCTATAGTCATGGTAGCGTACTGGAACACCAAACGGTCGGTTAAATGAATAATTACGCTTTTCAATTTGCCCAGTTATGTCTGTCATATAAAAGAATGAGCCTGCTTCTATATCGCGGTTCGCTACAGTCCCAACTAAATCTTCAAGTCGATTAGGTTGTAAACCTTGCCCTGGACTCTTTATTTCAACTAAATCACGAGTAATTAATGTGCCTTTTTCAATTCCTTCCTTAGCTACTAGGCTTTTTGCCAAGTTCTCACGATTAATTAGTTCGCCTTGAGTTATCTCACGCGGCGCTTCATCACTACCAAGAGCTTCTTCTACATTACGTATTTGCGTAACCATTTCTTTAAGTTCATTTGGTAACAAGCTTACTTTATGGTCAGTACCTTCTAACGTTTGATCTACAGTCAAGTGCTTTTCAATCACACACGCGCCTAACGTAATTGAAGCAACTGGTACACAAATTCCTCGCTCATGCCCAGAGTAACCAACAAGTTGACCTGTTATTTTACGTAACCTATTCAAATATTTAAGATTTACATCTTTAAAAGGTGTTGGGTAAGTTGAGTTACAATGGAGCAGCACGTAATTTGCGCCTAAATTATTGAGGAAATTAACTGTTTCTTTTATCTCAGCTTCAGAGGACATCCCTGTTGAGCAAAAGAATGGCTTACCTGTATTCGCTACCGCTTCTAATAATTCAAAATTAGTGAAATCTGCAGATGCTACTTTGTAAGCAAGCATACCATAAGCTTCTAACTCTTTTAAAGAATCTAAATCCCATGGTGTACATAAAGGTAGTATCCCTTTAGATTTTGCATAATCAAATACTTCTATCAACTCTTCATTTTTTAGCTGAAAGCGTGAAAGTAAGTCAAGTGTGTATTGAGCACCTAAATCAGCACTATCATCATTTTCGCCTTCGCTTTTATAAAGCTGCTTCATGCTACGCATTTGAAATTTAACACAATCAACGTTAGCATTTACTGCATGATCTACTAACTCTTTTGCTAAGTTTATGTCACCTTGATGATTGTTACCGATTTCAGCAATTATAAAACTAGGGCTAGTTTCTGAAATTTCACGATCGCCAACAAAAAAGCCATCTTGTTTTTGAAATGCTAATTGAATCAGATGCTGTGCATCATCGACTAATGGTATGCAATCGACACCATTTATAAATTTATCTTCAATAATAGATTTCGCAGTATTAAAGTTTACTGCTTTCACATTGCAATTCATTACTTCTTTAACCTGAACGGTTAGATCTATTTTATTACTCTGCGTAAGCCATCTTCGAACATCACCATCCGATAAGCTGCCTAATAGCTTACCATGCTCGGTTACAATAAATACAAGCCTTGCCTTATTTTCATTCATTTTCGCTAAAGCATCCGATAACGACGCCTCTGAAAAACAAATATATTCTTGTATGTTTTTAGTTAAAAACATTATTTTCCCTTATTTAAATTTCTGTGTTTCATGAGCTCTTCACAAATAACGAAGTCAACTTCAGAGTCTATTTCGAAACTTTCTACCTCAGGTGTAATAAACATACCAATCTTGCCTACAAGTCTATTCTTAGATTCGATTAATTTAGCTGTCTTAGTAATATAAAATGAGCCTGTTTCTAAATAATCCTGATCTTCTTTTCTAATATCTTGCCTTCTAGGCCTATTTCGAAAGTCATATGAAGCGATTGGTTGCTCTTGGTTTTTCCATGTAAACCGGTGTGATAATGAAACGCTTAACATGCTGTCATATCGTTCTTTATTGAACTCTTCTATCGCCTTATCAAAGATTCCCATTTTTCGAAGTGGTGATGTACACTGAACTAATATGAATATTTCTGGGAGACAATTCTCAGATTTCAGAAACTCACAACAATGGAGCATTGCACTTTCTGTAGAAGCAGTATCGCCAGAAATGTCACTTGGCCTCAAATACGGCACTTCTGCACCAAATTTTTTAGCTATTTCAGCTATTTCAGAGCAATCTGTTGATACAATAACACGATCTATGAGTTCGGACTCTTTAGCTTGCTGAATACTCCAAGCAATTAATGGCTTTCCAGCCAAGAGTTTTATATTTTTTTGCGGCACACCCTTTGAGCCACCACGAGCAGGTATAAATGCAATTGTTGACATTATCCATCCAATTTATCAATTTTGAAACTGTTCTTATATTAATTCTTCGATCATTCAACCCATTAGTTGAATCTGGCTAGAGCGGTTTCCTCTTTAGTAAAAACTAAAGCTTAATCAGCTCGTGTAAGAAGTTAATATATACATAAATTTTAAATACATTTGTTTCCTGATTATTCTTTTCATTTAATTGAAAATAAAATGAGTAATCCCAGAGAAGATAGCTCCTAATCGACAATTTAGTATCTCAGCTTTATTACACCCAATTGAGACACTTTTTCTAAATTTAGACAGCCAGTTTAGACTATCTTATTGTAATACCTTGTTTTTGTACTTTTATTAAAAGGAGCACAATAGACCCTATTAATAAATTATTTATCGCTTTTGTATTCGTAGTTGTAGTAACCGTAATATCCATATGCATTACTTGCTTTTTTAACAACACCGTTAAACACTACGCCTTTTACATCAATGCCATTTTGCTCAAACCGATTACGAGTAAGCTCTATTTCGCGTACATGGTTTTGACCAAAACGTGTAACAAGCAATGTGGTACCTGAATGCGCACTTACAATTGCAGGATCGGTTACTGCTAATATTGGTGGAGTATCAACAATAATAATGTCGTAGGCAGCGCTTACTTCTTCAACTAATTTACTAAAGTTGCTATGCATTAATAGCTCTGAAGGGTTTGGCGGTATTTGTCCGCGCGTAATAACACTTAAACCTTCAACTTTGGTAGGTTTAGTAACTTGTTCTAGGTTCAAACGACCTGATAGGTAGTCACTTAAGCCATCGCCCCACTTTAAATCAAACTGAGTTTGTAAGTAGCCTTTACGCATATCGGCATCAATAATCAGTACTTTTTTACCGCTTTGTGCAAGCACAGTTGCTAAGTTAACCGATATAAACGATTTACCCACACTTGGGCTTGGGCCCGATATAGCAATAATGTTGTTTTTAGCTTCCATCATCGCAAAGTGCAGGCTCGTACGCAAACTACGTAATGCCTCTATAGCTAGGTCGGCTGGGTTATCGAGCGCTAATATACTTTTAGGTTTATTAACTTTGTTTTTACGGGCTCGCTCGGCAAAGCCACTTAGTTTATCTTGATAATCAGAGTGCGGTACGCTGGCGTATACAGGTAAGCCTAGTGCTTCAATTTCTGCTGGGTCTTCCACCCCTTTATGCATTGCTTTTTGTATAAGCGCTATAGCCACAGCTAACATGCCGCCTAGCATAGTGGCCATTACCACTATTAATGCTTTTTTAGGTTTAACTGGCTTACTGGTATTTACCTCGGCGTAGTCAATAATACGTACGTTACCTACAGTACCTGCGCGAACGATATCAAGCTCTTGTGTTTTGCTAAGTAACAATGTGTAAATTTGGTTGCTTACCTCAACATCGCGCTTTAAACGTAGTAGCTCTTGTTGAGTTTCTGGTAGGTTACCTACCTCACCAACTAGCTCTTGCTTTTGGCTTTCAACCGCTTCTATTTGCTCAAGTATACCTTGGTATGCAGGGTGATCTTTTTTAAACTTACGGCCAATATCTAAACGTTTTAGGTTTAGCTCTTGTAATTTAGTTTCAAGCTTTACAACTTGTTCAAGCACTCCCTGAGTCTCGAGTGTTATGTTTATTGATTGGCGTTTAATTTGGTAGTCGTTAAAGCGTTGCTCTGCGTATTCAAGCTGTTTTTTTATTTCAGGTAATTGTACTTCTAAAAACTCCAGCGACTTTTGCGCCTCAGCGCTATTACGTTCAACATTGCGGCGTACATAAATAGCGGCCACTTTATCAAGTACTTTTTCAGCGTAGCTTGGTTTAGTGCTTTGTAAACTTAAGTTAATTATGCCTGAGTCTTTGCCTTTTTCGCTTGCGCCAATAGCAGTTTGCAAATCTAAAATAGTATTAAGACGATCTTTACGGGTAATTGTAAACTCTGTACCAGGGCGGGCATTTAAAGTACGAATGGTTAAGTTAAACTTACCGTTTGTGAGCTCCTCGCCCACTTTACCCGATAATATTTGCTCACCGTCTTCATTTAAAAGTGCAAGGCTATTGTTAGCTTGTGCTACAACTGTGAACTCTTTATTGATTGCAAAGCGTGGTACGTCAAATCTAAATACATTTATGCTTTCACCGCCCCATGCGTAGCTACTTGCGCCAAAACTTGGCTCGGCTAAGTCGCCATCTTCTATTGGGGTAAAAGTGCGGGAAGCGCGGCTACCTATAAACGGGAATAGCTTAGGCTCTGCTATCACATCAAGATTTAAAGTATCTACTGCCTCACCTATTATACTGCGCGACTTTAGTAGCTCTATTTCGGTTACTGCAGCCGATGTACTTTCGAACATACCTGCCATATCGTCAAATCCAGGAACTGATGCGCCGCCGTCTTCAACTTGTATCATGGCTGTTGCTTGATAAACAGGGGTACTTAATACTGCATAAATAACACCCACAAACATAAACAGCGCGGTTACGGCTACTATAAAATATTTGCGATCGAGCAATGCGCCTAGTAGCGCCATTAAATCAATTTCTTGCGTTGGTTGTGTATTATTAGTGCTTTTACTATTAGCGTTATTAGCGCTGTTATTCGGCTGGGTATTCATTAAATTAGCCATTCCTTATAAATACTTTTGCCAAGCGCTACACGCGCTGTCGATTAATGTATAAACGTGTTCAAAAGCCTCTTGGCTTTGACGGTACGGATCTGGTATTTCGGCGTTATTAATCCACTTACCGAGTAAAAACGTTTTACCGCGCGCCTCGGGGTAGCGAGCATGTACGTCGTTTAAATGGCGTTCTTCCATTACGAGTATTACGCTGTTTTGCGCTACTAAGCTTGATGTAAGCTGCTGGCCTTGGTGAGCATCCATATTAACGCCATGTGCGAGTGCTATTTGTTTTGCTTTTGCATCTGCTGGTTTGCCTTCAAGTGCTGTTAACCCAGCAGACGATACTTTAATATTTTTGCCTTCAAGCTTTTGCTTTAAAACATACTCACCTGTTGGGCTGCGGCAAATGTTACCTGCACACACCACTAAAACTGAATCAAACATTTTAAAAACCCTTAGTTTGCAGTTATATCATCAATACTATCTACAGTAGCAATTGACGGTAACAGTAAGCTAATTACGCGGTTCCAACGGGCAATCGGTGCCGATGTTACATATACAATATCACGCGGTTGTAGTTCAAACTGCTCAGCTAATACCATTGCCGCTATATTTTTAGCGTGTAATTGGTATACGTTTGCCATAACCCCAGTTTGCTCTACGTCACTTTTACGCAGTACAAATACGCCGTTAGCGTCTGCTGTTGCCTCGTTTAAGCCGCCCGAGTCGCTTAGCGCTTCGGCCAAGTTTAAACCATAACGGTTAAGCGTTACTGAACCAGCTTTTTTAACATCACCCAATACAAATATTTTTTGTGCATCGTTACGATTTACGTGCACAATGTCGCCATGTTGCAATAAGCGGTTTTGCGAAATATCACCATGGGCATAAAAGTCATCAAGTTTAATAATTTCTGTTTTGTCGCCTCGGGTAAATGTTACTGTGCGCCAATCGGCTGCATCAGTTAAGCCGCCGGCTTGGTTTAGGGCATCAATGAGGGTAAGTGGTATTTCTGTTACAGGGTATACACCAGGCTTGTTTACTTCACCGGTAACGTAGGTTTTTTGGCTTCTAAAGCCGACTACTTTTACATCTACTTGTGGGTCTTCTATTACTCGGCTTAGGCGTTTAACAAGCTCGTTACGTACTTGGCTTATTGTTTTACCTGCAGCTGGTATATTTGGTGCGTAGGCGTAAGTAATTGTGCCATCTCGTTGTACTCGAAAGCCGTCAAACTCTGCGGTACGTTGTACTGCTGCGGGGATTGTTAGCTCAGGATGATCCCATACGCCTATTGTTAGTACGTCGCCAACACCTAATTTGTATTGATAATTGTTGGTATCTATACCAGCCAAACTAGATATAGGCCTTGCAGCCTTACGTGCTTTTTTCTGTTCATTTATTAATGATGAGTCAATAATTTGAATGTTTACTTTTTCTAGGTCTTGCTCTAGGTTTTGAGTTTGCTCACCTGGAGAAACACCTTCAAAATGGCTACCCGGAATTATTGTACAACCTGTAAGTGATAATAATGCGAGTGAGGTAACGAGTGATTTACAGCTTAACGCCATTGTAGAATCCCAAAATTATTTTAAAATTGTTCTTAATCACCAACCTTGGTGAGTACTTATTTTTTTAGCGCTGTAATTAAAGCATGAGGGCTAACTACGCGCAAGCGCGAATCATTTTATACGTACTGGTTAAAAGCCATAAGCTAGCAAAAGTAAAAATATATTCTAACCTACTGGTAATGAGTTTAGCCCTTCGGGCACGCCCCACGTTCCAGTTCGTCGCAGAGCTCCTCTCGCTCCAGCTTGAAAGCAAAACTTTTTGCTTGTCTAGCCCTTCGGGCACGCTCCACGTTCCAGTTCGTCGCAGAGCTCCTCTCGCTCCAGCTTGAAAGCAAAACTTTTTGCTTGTCTAGCCCTTCGGGCACGCTTCACGTTCCAGTTCGTCGCAGAGCTCCTCTCGCTCCAACTTGAAAGCAAAACTTTTTGCTTGTCTAGCCCTTCGGGCACGCTTCCGCCCCTAGGTTGCAGTTCCTACGTACTGATACTTACTTAATTTTTTATGGCATAAAGCCTAAGTTGCGCTTTATAACTAGTATTGGTTTATATCTTTGTTATCTACACTCATTTCTACTTGTTTATTAAGTAGATTAATTAGCAAAATACTGCGCATATCGCCGTCAGGCTCTTTGTAAATAGCTTTAATATTATTAAATGAATAGTTATTTACGCTAACTACATCACCCGTTTTTGGTATTTTTGATTCTATAGTGTGTGCACGTTCATTTTTTAACTGGTCAATTATGTGCTTAGAAACCAACTGATAATTTGCTCCATAAGAAACAAAGCCACCTATTCCACGTGTATTTTTTACAGCAGAAAAGTTACCATTTTTTGAATCAAGGCATACAAATAAATAATTAGGGAATAAAGCAGTTTGTTTGACGGTACGACGACCTTTAACTAACCTTTCGGTAGTTAATTTGGGGTAAAACGCTTCAATCCCTTGATTTTGCAAGTTAGTTTTAGCTCGCTCTTCTTGCTTAGGTTTGCATACGACTAAATACCAACTTTCCATAGTAGTCCTTAATACATCACTAAAATTGCAATAAATACAACACTAAACTATTTACGCGCTGCATTATAACCAGCATAGAGCGCCTATGTAAATATGCCTTAGTGGTTAATAGCTACTCGCTTTAATAAATATTGTTATTGAGTTTAAAGGGAGTAAAGGCTTTAACGCTAGTTTAGTACCTATAAAGCCATGTTTAGATCGGGTTAAACAAAAGTTTAGCCGCGAAAATTTATTAAAAAATTTAATTAATATTTTTTAATAAATATATAAATAAGAGCGCGAAGTAAATTCGCACCTACAGGTTGGTGCATGTTTGTAGGTGAGGTTTTATACCTCACTTTTTAAGAAGTTAAAGCTTGAGCGCGAAGTAAATTCGCACATACAGGTTGGTACATATTTGTAGATGAGGTTTTATACCTCGCTTTTTTGGAGTTAAAGCATGAGCGCGATGTAAATTCGCACCTACAGAGTGATATTTAAAGGTGAGGTTATTAATTTAGCTCAAGCGTTAGAACCTTGAATAATTATGGCTTTACTTCTACCTTAAAATTCAATGTAACAAATTGATGACAAGGAAGCGCAATGCAAATACTTCACCACGGAGCGGTTAACGGCGTTACTGGTTCGTGCCACGAGCTGGTAGTTAACGAGCAAACGAGTGTGCTTGTTGATTGCGGGTTATTTCAGGGTGAGGATTCTAAAGCAGATCTTTCAATTGAATTTGATATTACCCATGTTACTGCGCTTATTGTTACCCATTGCCATATTGACCATGTTGGTCGAATTCCTTACTTGTTAGCAGCCGGTTTTAAAGGCCCTATTTTTACAAGTATTGCATCGGCCAGTTTATTACCTTTGGTAATTGAAGATGCTTTAAAAGTAGGTGTAACCCGCGACCCTAAAATTATAGCTGCCTGCTTAAGCTTATTAAATAAACGCATAATTGCTGTTGATTATAAAACGTGGTTTGAACTGCCTTGCAAAGCGCCCGGCAAAGCTAAGGCGAGGTTTCAGCGTGCAGGGCATATATTGGGTTCTGCCTACGTTGAAATTGATATTACAAATAATGATAACAACAAACATCGCGTTGTATTTTCAGGAGACTTAGGCGCGCCGTATACCCCACTACTCCCTTCACCTAAAGCGCCTTATAAAGCCGACACCCTAGTTATTGAATCAACCTACGGTGATAAAAATCATCAAGGCCGTAAAGAGCGTACAAAAACGCTAAAAAACATTATTGAACGCGCCGTAGCCGACAACGGCGTTGTTTTAGTTCCTGCTTTTAGTATTGGCCGCACACAAGAGCTATTATATGAGCTTGAGCAACTCATACATAGCTCATCTAAAAAGTCTAAGTGGCGAGACATTCACGTAATACTCGACTCCCCTATGGCAGCCAATTTTACTGAGCAATACAAAAACTTTAAACACTTATGGGACAGCGAAGCTAAACGCAAAATTGCAAACGGTAGGCATCCGCTCGATTTTAAAAACCTAACTACGGTTGATTCACACAAAGAGCACATGGCTGTTATCAACTATTTAAGTACGCGGCAATCACCAGCAATAATATTAGCGGCAAGCGGTATGTGTACTGGTGGGCGAATAGTTAATTATCTTGAGCGATTTTTAAGTGACAAAACCACCGATGTATTGTTTGTAGGTTACCAAGGTAATAAAACGTTAGGTCGCGAAATTCAAAAATATGGCCCACGTAATGGGTATGTTTTTATAAACGATGCTCGCATTACTATAAACGCCAAAGTACATACAATTAGCGGCTATAGCGCCCACGCCGATCAAAAAGGATTAGTTAAGTTTGTAACAGGTATGCATAAAAAGCCAAGCCATATAAAAATTGTGCATGGCGATGATGATGCAAAAAGTGCATTGGCCAAAAAGTACAAAGAGGTATTAGGTAATGAAGTTAAAATCGAGATTGGAAGCTGTTAATGAGCCACGTAGTGAAGTGTAAATAAATCCACAGCACCTGTTGTAAAAGTATGTCCAAATGACACTCTGCTTTAAGTGCCATTTGGATTTGAAGGTATTTATGTAACTTTATTTTGTTCTATAATACAACAATCAAGTTATTCTTGTACTGCAAGTTCAGGGAACCCAAGCTTACACCTTATGTAGTTAATTACTTTACAATAGTTTGCAAGTGCATATAAATAAAGACTAAATACTACTAGAAAGCAATAAAACATATAGTACTCTGGGATATTATACACTTCTCCCAGCATCCCCACCGAAGCAAACACCGAGGCTATAAAACAAATTAACGCCAATGTTTGCATCGGAGAGCAGCCAATTCTTTGGCAGATATGATGTAAATGCTCTCTATCAGGCTTAAATGGTGATTTTTTTTGTTTAATTCTACGTATCATTATTGCAACCATATCCATTAAAGGGACTGCGATTAACCATAATGCTGTTACAGGACGGATCATTGGGCTACCTGGATTTTGGCTAGCGCCAATTAAAAGCCAAATTACAGTAAAGCCTATCATCATACTACCTGCATCACCCATAAATACTTTTCTAGCACGACCGAATAAACCCAAGTTCATTATAATATAAGGGATCATAGTAATTACCAACAATATACATAAATAGCTAAGTTTTTGCTCACCCGACAAAGATAATAAAATAGCTATGCTGCCAAATGTAACAATTGATAAACCACCAAGAAGCCCATCGATACCATCAACCATATTAAAAGCATTAATACAGCCGATCACTGCAAACACGGTAATCACAGGACCAAGCCATGTGAGAAAAATTTCTCCAATACCGAACATATTACCCAAAGACTGCATTTGAGCACCTGCAAAGTAAATCATAACTATAGAGATAGCCGTTTGTATGATGATCCTAAACTTAACGCTTAAATCATATTTATCATCAAGAACACCGATTGCTGTAAGCGCAGTTATGCAAAGCATAAATAGGTTTTCGTGATTAATCATACCTGGGTGAGAATAAATGTAATGAACTATTGTGATACATATTGCCACGCCGCCAACTAGGGGAATATTACCTGTATGAGCTTTTCTGCCTGAGGGAATGTCTACAAGTCCAATATTGTGTGCTACTTTTCGCATTAGGAATAGCATTGCGAAGGCAATAACAAAGGTAAATAGAAGATCTAAAATCATATAAAGTTCCGTGTTAACTAGCTAAGTTAACTTAATCTGGTTGTTTCAGTTGATTTAAAGCACTTAAAAATTTAATGTGTGCTTTCTGAATTTGTAAATAATTACAGCTAAAGTAAGAATTTCCCTAAACACACTCATGTACTCCTTGGCGAAAACAATATAACACTTGCCTATAAAAAAACTCAAAGTTTAATGAGCTAGTAAAGCATCTAAGTATTTTGGGTTATTTAGAGCCTTTCTAAACAACAATGAGTAAATTAAATAGTTTTGTATTATACAAATACACAATAGATATATTTTATTATTCATTTTTTTGATTAGCAATACGCTAGTCCATTATTCTATGGCTGAACTCTGAACGCGCATTGAATACACATATAAACTAAAGATCTATTCCGAGAGTAAGATTTAAACACTTAGGCTTTTATAGGTATCACGACTTACGAAACACAGCTCTCCATGCATAATAGGCAAAGCAAGTAACTGCTTTTATAAAAGGTAGCTTTTCTACTTCACGATAAATTTGCCACTGCCGCTTAGCCTTTTTTAATTTGTTTCTTGAAATTGAGTTAGGCATTATTCTGTAACACGTTAGTATCTCATTTAATAGGTAAGCGTTTTTCCCCGATTTTAATAACTTTAGCCATGTTGCATAATCTTGCCCTGTTCTTAGTAATGGCATAGTAATATCAGAAAAAGCATTACGCCTTAACATCACAGTAGAGCAACCTAAGGTTGCTTTTTTTCTTAGCATGTCTTCATATGTAAAAAAGCCAGTTTGAGTTGCATCTACAGTTTTATTTATTGACTCTCCGCAATGGTCTATTAAGGTATAGGCAGTAAAGGAAAAGTCGATGCTATCCCGCATGAAGGCAACTTGCTTTTCAAGTTTATTAGGAAGCCAACAATCATCACTATCAATAAACGCGATAAATTCACCTTTAGCATGACTCAATGAACTATTACGGGCGACAGCAGCACCTGAATTAACGGCATTTTTAAAAACTTTTACTCTTTGATCTTTTTCTGATATCTCTTGCAGCAATTGATATGTTGAATCAGATGAGCAGTCATCAGTTACTAGCCATTCCCAATTATCTAGCGTTTGTGAGGATAGAGACTTATAAGTTTCGAGCAATTCTGAACAAGAATTATAAGTTGCCGTAATAATTGAAATAAGGTACATATTTAACTCTTCGTTTGAAAAACACTTTTATAGTGAATTTTGCTAAGATATATCTGTTTAAAAAATCCTGCATAGTATATAGAGATAAAACTTAGATTAAAGCTTTAGAAATGAAATAATCATTTTCTAATGTAGTTTTTTAACATTAGCTTCATTTTTTCGTAGAAAGATAACTCTGCAGGAATTTTTATTGCCCACCGTAGCATTAGTGCAAACCGAATATAAAAAGGGTAAAAGCGCAATAAGTAACCTCTAGCACAGAATCGACCCGCATGATCTATATCTCGACTTTCTATATTAGTCGTGTGGTAACAAGTAGCTAGATCTAAATAACTTACTTTTGCATTAACCTTAAATAAATCTAATACAAATTTATTTTCTTCACAGCAAGGAAGCTGTGTCCCTAAACCCAGGTTAGTATCGAACTTAATATTTTTAGCATTGACAAACTCTCGTCTTACAATGATTTCAATAGAAGATATCTTTAAAGAATTTGTTAGCTTATGAGAGCGATGAAAAGCATAATTCTTATAAAATTCATTGTGACTCTCTAATGACTTAACTTTTATAAAGTGAAGTTCAGCATTGGAATTTTGAAGTATATTGACTAACTGTTGTAGGGCGTCAAATTCTAATTCAATATCATCATCTTGTACCCACAACCACTTACTCTGGCTATTCATAAGCAACATATTACGGCTGCGACTTAATCCAGATTCAGTCGTTTTTATTACTTTAACCCTATCTGATAGGTGGGTTACAGTATTAGTAGGTTCTCTTTGTGAACATATTAAAAAATCGATTCTATGGTCTATTTTATCAATATTTTTATGAAGATATTCTGTCAACTTATTTAAAGAAGCTGCAACTGTTGATATAGCAATTGTTAACATAAAGGCCTTACTATTAAAGATTAATTTTCCCTAATATATTATAGGGTATGTATTGCTCTGAATTTGTCATTTTGAAAACAAAGAACATAATTATTAAGGATACGATAATTAGGTAAGTTAACTTCCCCCCACCTTTAAACACTCGCATTAAATATGTTAAAAGCACAATATTAGATATATTGAAAATAATCACAAATCTATCACTTAAGTCTTCAAACTGCATAAACAAAATACTTAAAATAAGCCCAACAAAGCTTAGGTTAAAGAATAGATCAAAATACTCGAACCTTTTTGCTAATCTCTCATAATAATAAAGTAAAATAAAAAACATTAACGGTTTTTCTATAAATGAGAAAGAAAAAGGTTTTGGTTCCCCAGCAGAGACATAAGACTTAAACGCGTAAAAAATAACATTTGAGTTAGGTAAAAAATCCGCTATTAATTTAATTATATTAACACCTTGCAAAAATAGCGTGCTAATTAAAATAAATATAAAAACGCGCGGTTTAAATTTTTTATTTATAAAAAAGTACAGGGGGAAAACTACAATCAAGCTCACATGAAAAGTAATAGCTATTAAATTTAATAAAAAATAAGCATAAGCGTTTCTAGACTTTATAAACTGTATTGAATAAAGGAATATTGCGACAGCTAAACCTTGCCTTAGAAACATCATATTAAATTGAAAATAACCATAACGCATATAAATTAGCAGTGCGAAGATAGTCATAGGAGTGTAAATAGATACACTCTTGTAGGTCAGACCTATTGTGATTAAAGCTGTAACAACGAGAAAAAAATTAAAATCATCAGTAATAGAATGAATAATAAAATTATAAGTTAAGTAACCTTTTTCTAAGCGATTATTATCAGAAAAATAGATAAATAAGTTAGAAATATACTCTGGAGCATCATAAAATACCTGATGGTACACTTCCCAATCAGGCTTAGCACCAACTTCATGTCTCAAACCCGCAAACAAGGCAAGTATCAGCACTAAAAAATAGCCTAAAAAGCTGTAGTCTTTTTTTGCTATAGATGAGTACGAAAAAAGTGTAAGTACGACAACAAGTATAAGATAAATCATTTCTCAGAAAACACTATTCATCAAGCTTCAGCTCTGAAATAAGCCTTTCATATAAGGACTCTTTATCGAATACAGTGTTTTTATCTAAATTATCTCTTCGTAGTTGCTCGTTCCACAGATGGACTGCCTGGGCTCCTTCAAGATTAATGTGTTCATCGCTGGCAAAGAAAATTTTCTTCCAGTCCGCTGATGAAATAGGGTAGTATTTTTGTACAGGTGCTGCGAAGTTTAATAGCTTGCCTTTCTTTACAAAACCGGTAAGAGCTTTGGGCCCGGTAATACCCCACGGCAAATATGAAAAGTCTCCTCGCCCCCATGTTCTTCCAATAAATTTTCTTATTAGAAATTTAAATGTATCCCAGCTTGTAAATTGGAAAGGATTATCGCAATAATCGCTTAGGTTAGAGAAAAGCTTGTTACCAGATTCCTGAGTTCCAATTACGGCATTATTTATATAAGTATCATTCTCAAAGCCAAAATCGAGCTCGTTCTCAATGTAAAATGGAGATAGACAGATAACGTCCATATCAACCCAATAGGTATTGCTACACTTTAAAAGCATTTCGTACCTAAAGTGGTTAGCAAATCCAGCGTAACTACCTTTACCTTTACCAGTCACAGAACCATAAGTAAAAATTTTATTTTTTGGCAGTATGACATTAGCATCTAACACCTCTACACCTTCTGGTATGTTTAATACTTTATCGTAGGTATATAAATACACCTTATGCCCTGCACGCAAAAAAGAGGTTAAACAAACCCTCTCTAATCTAGATAAAGCACCACCAATCCATAACGATCTTATTTCTGCCAACATTTAATACCCATTTTTCTATACTATTAATTCTTAATATCTAAATATAATTACAGTGAGTTTTATTATATGAAAAGCTAAAACATTCTCTTTTTAAATAATTAGAGCATGATTGCATATGTAACCTCACTATAATTATACTAGACTCTACTTACTATGCGTAATAAGCATTCAAGCCTCGCAATAATAATGACACTTAATATAAAAGGCCTGATTTTTTTATTTCTTTTTAAATAAAACTGATGCTCAGTAACACATTTCAATTCACTTAATATAGTTAGTCCCACATACTCGTTATATAATTTAGAGATAAAAAGAGGATTGATTTAACTTCTCTATCGAAAATATATAAAACAATAAATAAGATTAATACAATAGACTTTATCGTCTTAGTGAATGTAAATTGTAGAAATTTAATAGAGCAGACAACTGTGTATCATTTCTAGACCTTCCTACATTCAAAGAGCTTAGTGATTGGTTGTAGCCAGTGCTTAATTGAAGGTATCTGGTGGGCCAATCTCGCTTATCATTAATTTTTTTACAGTCTACTCCACTAATGTGGGCTATTATTTTAAACCATATATCATCAGCGCTATCAGCCAGCCCCATAAATATTTTTTCATTAAAAACTTCGTTGCTCAGCAGGCCAGGAGGGAAAAGCATGCCAGCACCAGAAGTCAAAAATACATCTTCCTTTAAAGAGAAGCAATTAGCCTCATACTCCCATTTGTTATACGGAAGTATTTTTCCTTTTTTATTGTACTTCACTCTATGCGCTCTAGTCCCCAGTATTACGTTAGGTAATACTAAATGCTCGCGCAGAAGACTCTCAATCATGTCTCGTGGGTAAATAAAGTCATCATCGATAGTTATAATAATGTCATTTGGGTATTTCTTTGCAGTTGGAATATACTTTTTGTACGATTTAATATTAGAAACAAACTCAATTTCCAACTCAAATTCATATAAATTCGATAGTGTTAATGGTATATCACTCTCTGAAAACTCAGATTCATCTAACCATAAAACAATCTTATTAGGTCTAATCGTCTGTGATAATATTGACTTTATTACATAGTGAACTTCATGAATTTGTTCCCCATATGTAGTGAATGATACAATTACACTTTTATCCCTTATGTCTGCAAACTTTTTATATTCTTTGAAGTCAGCTAAGTCTAGTTGGACTTTTCTGGCTTCGAGTTTAATAACATTATCCATGTTATTAACTAAAAATGGCATTTTCAGCAATGCACGAAGGTGTTTAAAAAAAGCACTCACACTTTTACCCTCTTATTTAATAATTTAATTAGCTTAGAGTATTGTAAGTATAAATAGCTGCGATAAAAAAAAGTATAAAAAATTAATAGTGTCAACCACACTAAGACTTTCAAAAAAGGTGAAAAGTCATGAAAAACCACCTGTAATGTACATAGTGAGATTACAATTAAAAATTCAAAATATTGCCTAAATCTAGGGAATGAAACCCAAATTCTTGAAGAAATTTCGCTTCTCAATACATAATAAATATAAAACGAGATCAACGTAGCTACTGCAGCCCCGCCCGAACCTAAATAAGGTATTAAAAGGTAATTTAAAACAAAATTAACACCTAAAGTTAGTATTGATATAAGCATAGAATAATACGTTTTTTTCTTTACATTGATACCCATTGATGTAGCTTCTGACATCGTGTAAAAAAGGGGGTATCCAACACAACAAATAATTATACTTGATACCAATTCATAATTATCAGGCAGTATAATTGAAACTAATGGAGAGAAAATACCTACAATACAAAATAGATAAAATATAACCACTCCCATTAAACTAACAACCGATCTAATATTTTTCTCTATATCTGGGTGGTCTTCATTTTTATAAACAGCAGGTGCCCATATAGTACTAAAAACAGATCTTATTATAACAACAGCCGATGCAAAACTAACAGCAACACTATATAGAGCCAACTCGTTTAAGGATGATAAGTCTTTAATCATTAATTTATCTATGCTTGTCAACCCCCAAAATGCTAAGCCGCTTAAAATCAGTGGTAGTCCGAAGCTAAAAGCATCCTTTAAATTTTTAAAACTTAATTTATATATTTCAAATAAATTTAAAAAATTATAGACTTTAATATTTTCTATAAGTAGATAAACCAGTAATACAACATTAGATAAAAGATATATATATAAAAGGTCATCAAACATAATATCTTCTAAGTAAAATATACTTATAAGGGCTAATGAAATAACTAACTTTGGTATTATTTGTGAAAAAGAAAACTTGAGTGCCTTACCCTCCATCCTTAGGTTCAGTGAAAGATACCGATTAAGTAGAGTAACCATAAATGACGAAACAAGTATGATTGCAATAGCATCATTCTTCATTTCAAAAAGATACTGTAGAATACTGACTCTATACATATAAAAGACATAAGAGAATATGCAAAGGGCAATGATACTCGGTGTAATACAGGTAATTAGCAAGTTTGCCTTTTCAGCTTTGTAATACTTTCTCATGTAGTATTGATCTAATCCAAGAGTTAAAACCATTACAACTAAATTACTAATCAAGTGATAAATAGATACCCTGCCTACATCCTCCATAGAAAAAGTCCATGCTAGCAAAGGAGTTATTAGTAAGCCTAGAAATGCACTCGTCACTGGACCAGTTGTATAATGTAATAAATCTTTAACTTTAAACAATATTATTTTCTCTAGTGTTTCGCTTTAACGTTATAGAATAATAATTAAAATAAATTTTAATTAAGAGATTCATTACATTGAATTGTTTTATTTGCCTTTAGGAATGTAAAGCCTAATAAGCACGATTGTAACACCGATAAAACATCCTAATAAAGCACCAAATATACTAATAAGCGCACGTTTAGGTTTGAACTTTTCCTCCGACACTAGTGCAGGATCTATCGTTTTAAATACATATTCATCTCGCACATTTGCGAACATAATGGTCTTTGTTTGCTCTTCCACTAGTTTATATAACACCGCACGTATATCAGCAATTTTAGTTTGCTCTAATTGCTGGGTTAAAAATTCAGTGCTTTTATTTGCCTCTAACACATCACGCGCTTTCATGGTTTCATTTATATCTTGAATTAACCATTTTACCCATTGCTTTGCAATATAAGGCGATACATGCTCGACTGCAATTGTTATCATTCCCGTTTCTGTATCAACATTTGTAAAAATAGCTTTTTTAAATTCTTTATAAGCTTCTTGCATTGAGGGCTCTGCTTTAAAAGGGGCTTTAACTTCACGTATCCACTTATCTTGATCAGCAAGATAAAGTTCTTCATCATAAACAACGGTATTAGTTTCACGGTCCCAAGTTTTAGCAGCCATTAAATTTGGCAAAATATTATACTTTTGAATAAACTCGCTAGTAAACTTGCGTGATTTTAGTACCTCTAGCGCCAATTGAGTTTTATCAACCCCACCACCGGCACCTAAGTTAACACCAGCTAAACTAGCAAACCCACCAAACTGGCCCGCTAGTGCACCTAAACCACTTTGCTTATCTTGCTCTGCAGGTGCTAGTAATGCTTCAGATTTATAAATATTCGGAAGACTAATAGCGTAAAAAACTGATGCCACAGAAAATAAAGTGGTTAAAGCAATAACTATCAACTTGCCTTGCCAAATAACGGTAAATAGTTCGCGTAGGTCTATTTCGTCGTCGGCAATGTTATTAGCCACTGGAGCATTTACTTGCTTTAGGTTATTTGAGTTGTTTTCCATTTAGATCTCATAAGTTCAGCTATCAGCTATCAGCTATCAGCTATCAAA
>NZ_JACJFA010000018.1:0-91880 GCF_014164345.1 Pseudoalteromonas sp. SG43-5 | reverse complement strand
CTGAGTTGTTCGTGCCTCGCTATGCGTTGCTGTTTCCCGTCTCAGTGGGGTCGCATTATAGGGAGATCCGAAAACAGATCAACCCTTTTTTGAAGAAAACTTGAAATAATGTGCTGTTCGCTGAGTATTTGAGCTAAACGCTCAAAAACACAACTAAACCTCCTGTATTGAGGGGTTTAAAGAGCTATTTAAAGTCAAAGTTATGGTAACTAGTGATCAGTAGAGACATATTTGGATCATCAATGCTGAAAAAGCCAACCAATAAGTTAAGAGTCGTGTTACTAAAATCATTTGAAATAGTCAAAAGCTGAGATTTAAATTCATTGGGCTATATTTTTATTTGAGAAGTGAGTTTACTAAGGCCCCAATGGTTAGCTTTACTATGAGGTTCTTAGTACCGGTATATAGATAAGAGAGCGACCCCATATATCTTCTGAGCAGCTCTAATCACTAAAAACTTCGTTAGGGATTGCTTAATGGTAGTTAAATTCGAAGTGCTATTATTAATAATTGTAAATCACTATATAAAGTGAAAATACTCTTTAACTAAAACCGGATAGGCTATTTTGGATGAATGGTAAGTAAAGGTAACTAGGCTAAGTTATTAAAACAGCAGTCGAAACAACCTATCGATTCAGAATCTATGAGTCGATGCACATAATAGAAGGTAATTACTGGTTCATATAGTTTGACAAATTTTAGGCAAGAAAAAGCCGAGCATAAGCTCGGCTTTTAGGTTTCTTTAAGACTTACTCTGCAGACTGTGCGTCTTCTTGAACTGCTTCGCTAGTCGCTGGGCGACCAACTAGTTCAATATAAGCCATTGGTGCATTATCACCAGTACGGAAGCCACACTTAAGAATACGAGTGTAACCACCTGGACGATCCGCGTTACGTGGACCGATTTCACTGAATAATTTACCAACAACTTCATTATCACGCGTGCGAGCAAACGCTAAACGGCGATTTGCTACACTGTCAGTCTTAGCCAGTGTGATTAAAGGTTCAATTACACGACGTAACTCTTTCGCTTTTGGCAAAGTAGTTTTGATGATTTCATGTTTCACCAAAGAACCTGCCATATTGCTAAACATCGCTTTACGATGGCTACTGTTACGGTTTAATTGACGACCACTCTTACGATGGCGCATGACCCTATCCTTCTAACTAAACTAATATAGTGATTTAGATTATTCAGCTAAGCTTGCAGGTGGCCAATTTTCTAGGCGCATACCTAGAGAAAGTCCACGTGAAGCTAGCACGTCTTTAATTTCAGTTAGAGACTTCTTACCTAGATTAGGCGTTTTAAGAAGCTCAACTTCAGTGCGCTGAACTAAATCACCGATATATTGAATTTGCTCGGCTTTCAAACAATTTGCTGAGCGTACTGTTAATTCAAGATCATCAACTGGACGAAGTAGAATAGGATCGAATTCTGGCTTCTCTTCTTTCTCTTCTGGCTCAGTTACATCACGTAAATCTACGAATGCATCTAATTGCTCAGCTAAGATAGTAGACGCACGGCGGATCGCTTCTTCTGGATCTAAAGTGCCGTTTGTTTCCATATCAATGATTAACTTGTCTAAATCTGTACGTTGCTCAACTCGAGCTGATTCAACCGAGTACGCAATACGTTCAACTGGGCTAAATGATGCATCAAGCAACAATCTACCAATTGGACGCTCATCGTCATCAGAGGATAAACGACTAGATGCCGGCACATAACCACGACCACGTTCAACACGAATACGCATGCTGATCTCGCTGTTATTTGTAGTTAAATTACAAATAACGTGATCTGGATTAGCAATTGTTACATCGCCATCGTGCTGAATATCAGCCGCAGTAACAGGGCCTACACCAGATTTAGTCAGGGTCAGAAAAACTTCATCTTTGCCTTCTAACGTTACTGCTAAACCTTTAAGGTTTAATAGTATTTCAATGATGTCTTCTTGAACGCCTTCTTTCGCGCTGTACTCATGTAATACACCGTCGATTTCAACTTCAGTTACTGCACATCCAGGCATAGATGAAAGTAATATACGGCGTAAAGCATTACCCAGAGTATGGCCAAAGCCACGCTCTAATGGTTCTAAAACTATTTTAGAACGCGTTGGGTTGATAGCGTCGATGTCGACTAACCTTGGTTTTAGAAATTCTGTAACAGAACCCTGCATTTTATCCTCTCTTAACTCTTAACTTTACTTAGAGTAAAGTTCGACGATTAGTTGTTCATTAATGTCCGCAGACAGGTCTGAACGCTCAGGTAGACGCTTAAAGCTGCCTTCCAATTTCTTACCGTCAACTTCAACCCAAGTCGGCTTTTCACGTTGCTCAGCCAACTCTAGAGCAGCGATGATACGTGCTTGCGTCTTAGACTTCTCACGGATTACAACAGTATCTTCTGGAGTAATTACGTATGAAGGAATGTTCACAACACGACCATTAACTAAAATCGCTTTATGGCTTACTAACTGACGTGCTTCTGCACGTGTGCTAGCAAAACCCATGCGATATACAACATTGTCTAAACGTTGCTCTAAAAGCTGTAACAAGTTTTCACCTGTGTTGCCTTTAAGGCGAGCAGCTTCTTTGTAGTAGTTACGGAATTGCTTTTCTAATACACCGTAGATACGACGTACTTTTTGCTTTTCACGTAATTGTAAACCGTAATCAGATAAGCGACCTTTACGAGCGCCGTGCTGACCAGGTGCAGTCTCAAGTTTACACTTAGAGTCGATAGCTCTTACGCCGCTCTTAAGGAACAGGTCAGTACCTTCACGACGACTCAGCTTGAGCTTAGGGCCCAAATATCTTGCCATGTTATTTCTCCTAACCTATTGTTAAACGCGACGTTTCTTCGGTGGACGACAACCATTATGTGGTATTGGCGTCACGTCAGTAATGTTGGTAATACGGTAACCAGCAGCATTCAAAGCACGTACAGCAGATTCACGACCTGGACCTGGACCTTTAATGAAAACTTCTAGATTTTTTAAACCGTATTCTTGAGCAGCAGTACCTGCACGCTCTGCAGCAACCTGAGCAGCAAATGGTGTAGATTTACGTGAACCACGGAAACCTGAACCACCGGCAGTAGCCCATGATAGTGCATTACCTTGACGGTCGGTAATCGTTACAATAGTGTTGTTGAAAGACGCATGAACATGAGCCATACCATCAGCAACTTGTTTTTTAACCTTTTTACGACGAATTGGTGTCTTAGCCATAATACTATCCCCTTATCGCTTAATAGGCTTACGAGGACCCTTACGGGTGCGCGCGTTAGTCTTAGTTCTTTGACCACGTAGTGGTAAAGAGCGACGGTGACGTAGGCCACGATAACAACCAAGGTCCATTAGGCGCTTGATATTTAAAGTAACTTCACGACGAAGATCACCTTCAACAGTGTACTTGCCAACTGCATCACGCAGTACGTCAAGAATTTCGTCTGAAAGTTCACCGATTTTTGTGGTTTCGGCGATACCAGTCGCTTCTAAGATAGCCTTAGAGCGAGTCTTACCTATGCCATAAATAGCTGTTAAACCAATAACTGCATGTTTATGATCAGGGACGTTAATGCCAGCAATACGGGCCACTAACACATCTCCTATATTCGAATTTGGTAATCAAAAGTTTGAAAAGCCCGTAAGGATACTCAAACGAAGACCAAATCACTACTAAAAACACAGGCCGAGAAAACTCAGCCTGCACGACTGTTTACTTAGCCTTGCCTTTGCTTATGCTTAGGCTCACTGCAAATTACGCGTACTACACCAGCACGTTTAATAACTTTACAGTTACGGCATATTTTCTTAACGGAAGCACGTACTTTCATTGCTCAACTCCGTAAACTGACCTTATCGACCGTAGCCTTTAAGGTTCGCTTTTTTCAGCACAGAATCATACTGATGAGACATCAGGTGAGTCTGTACTTGTGCCATAAAGTCCATGATTACTACAACGATAATCAAAACTGATGTACCGCCGAAGTAGAATGGCGTTTGCCACGCCATCGTCATGAATTCAGGCACCAGACAGATAAAGGTTATATACAAAGCACCTGCCAATGTCAGGCGTGTCATCACTTTATCAATGTATTTAGATGTCTGCTCACCTGGACGAATACCTGGGATAAATGCGCCAGATTTCTTAAGGTTATCTGCTGTTTCACGTGGGTTAAAAACCAACGCTGTGTAGAAAAAGCAGAAGAAGATAATAGCCGCAGCTAAAACAAGCGAGTACAACGGTTGACCTGGAGTCAACGTAGTAGCAACAGCTTGTAATACATCAGCGACTGGACCTTCACCTTGGCCGAACCAGCTAGCAATTGTACCAGGGAACAGAATTATACTGCTAGCGAAGATTGGTGGAATAACACCCGCCATATTTACTTTTAGTGGTAAATGCGTGCTTTGGGCAGCAAATACTTGACGACCTTGTTGGCGTTTAGCGTAGTTAACAACAATACGACGTTGTCCACGTTCGAAAAACACTACAAGATAAGTAACAGCGAATACGATTACCGCAACCATCAACAGTACAAAAACATTCAAATCACCTTGGCGCGCCATTTCGACTGTCGAACCAATAGCAGACGGCAAGTTAGCTACAATACCAACAAATATTAGAACAGAGATACCGTTACCGATACCACGCTCTGTTATTTGTTCACCCAACCACATAAGGAACATAGTACCAGTAACTAAACTCACCACTGCGGTGAAATAGAAACCCATACCAGGGTTAACAACTAACCCCTCCATCATGCCCGGTAAGCTAGTAGCAATACCGATTGATTGAATAGTAGCTAGCACAAGCGTGCCATAGCGTGTGTACTGGCTAATTTTTTTACGCCCTTGCTCACCTTCTTTCTTAAGCTCTATAAACGGAGGATACATATGCGTTAATAGTTGCGTAATAATCGAAGCCGAGATATACGGCATAATACCCAGTGCTAACACTGAAGCTCGCTCAAGTGCACCACCACTGAACATGTTGAACATTTCAACAATGGTGCCCTTTTGTTGCTCGAAGAAATCGGCAAGTACAGCGGCGTCAATCCCAGGGATCGGCACAAATGAACCTAGACGGTAAATTATGATAGCACCCAATACGAAGAGTAATCGGCGCTTCAATTCCGAAAGTCCACCTTGTGCACTTTTTGTATCTTGACCTGGTTTAGCCATTAGTACTTCCTTAGTCTTCTACCTTGCCTCCGGCAGCTTCAATAGCTTCGCGAGCACCTTTAGAGGCTTTAAGGCCTTTAACGGTAACAGCGCGTGAAACTTCGCCAGATTTAACAACTTTAACGAAAAGAACGTTCTTTTTAACTAGACCAGCTGCTTGTAACGCGCTTAGGTCTACCACATCGCCTTCAACTTTAGCGATTTCAAAAAGGTTTATTTCTGCAGATACTAAAGATTTGCGAGAAGTAAAACCAAATTTAGGTAGACGACGTTGCATAGGCATTTGACCGCCTTCAAAACCAACGCGTACTTTGCCGCCAGAACGTGATTTTTGACCTTTGTGACCACGACCACCAGTCTTACCTAGACCAGAACCGATACCACGACCAACACGTTTTGGAGCAGTTTTTGAACCTGCAGCAGGTGAAAGTGTATTCAAATGCATCGAATTAACCCTCTACCTTAACCATGTAAGAAACCTTGTTTATCATACCACGTACACATGCTGTGTCTTCTAACTCAACAGTGTGGTTGATACGACGTAAACCAAGACCGCGTAATGTAGCTTTATGTTTCGGTAAACGACCGATAGAGCTTTTTACTTGTGTTACTTTTACAGTTTGATTTGCCATGGTTACCCCAGTATTTCGTCTACGCGAAGGCCACGTTTTGCAGCGATTGACTGTGGAGAATTCATATTCTCAAGAGCCGAAATCGTTGCACGTACTACGTTGATTGGGTTAGTAGAACCGTAACATTTAGAAAGTACGTTCTGAACACCAGTCACTTCTAGTACTGCACGCATAGCACCACCTGCGATGATACCAGTACCTTCAGAGGCTGGTTTCATGAACACTAGTGAGCCAGCATGACGTCCCTTAACAGGATGCTGTAATGTATTGCCATTTAGGTCTACATTGATCATGTTGCGACGTGCTTTTTCCATTGCTTTTTGAATAGCAGCTGGAACTTCACGTGCTTTACCATAACCAAAACCTACTTTACCTGCGCCGTCACCAACTACAGTTAGTGCAGTAAAGCTAAAGATACGACCACCTTTAACTACTTTAGACACACGGTTCACCGCGATTAGCTTTTCAGCTAGATCAGGCTGTTGTTGCTTTGCTTCTACGTTAGCCATAGTCTACTCCTAGAATTGCAAACCGGCTTCACGCGCAGCATCAGCTAGCGCCTTCACACGGCCGTGATATTTAAAGCCACTGCGATCAAAAGCAATCTTTTCGATGCCTTTGTCAGCCGCACGTTCAGCAACCGCTTTGCCAACTGCTTGCGCAGCTTCAACGTTACCGGTGCCTTTAACTGTTTCGCTAATAGCCTTTTCAACAGTAGAAGCAGCAGCCAGTACATTACCCTCAGCATTTACAACTTGAGCGTATATGTGACGTGGCGTGCGGTGGATAACAAGACGCGTTGTGCCTTGTTCAATATAATTTCTACGAGTGCGTTTAGCACGACGTAGACGAGCTGTTTTTTTATCCATCGTCTTACCTTACTTCTTCTTAGCCTCTTTACGGCGTACATTCTCATCTGAATAACGAACACCCTTACCTTTATAAGGCTCAGGTTTACGGTATGCACGAATGTTAGCAGCTGTTTGACCAACTAACTGCTTGTCTACGCCCTTAACTAGAACTTCTGTTTGGCTTGGAGTTTCAATCGTAATTCCTTCAGGAACTGCGAAATTAACTGGGTGTGAGAAGCCAAGAGTTAAATCTAATGTTTTACCCTTCGCTGCAGCACGGTAACCCACGCCTACTAACTGAAGTTTCTTCTCGTAACCTTCATGCGTACCAACAACCATGTTGTTGATTAGAGCGCGAGCAGTACCTGCTTGAGCCCATGCATTAGCTACGCCATCACGAGGTAAAGTAGTAATAACGTTGTCATTTACTTGTACTTCAACAGCGTTGTTGATTGTACGAGTAAGTTCACCGTTTTTGCCTTTAACTGTGATTTCCTGGCCTTTTAATGTAACTTCTACACCGGCAGGAACAGTAATTGGTGCCTTTGCTATGCGAGACATAGTTCCCCTCCGATTAAGCTACAAAACCAATGATTTCACCACCAACACCAGCACTACGTGCTGCGCGGTCTGTCATTAGGCCTTTAGAAGTTGATACGATAGCGATACCAAGACCACCCATTACCTTAGGTAATTGGTCACGTTTCTTATAGATACGTAAACCAGGGCGACTTACACGCTGGATATTTTCAATTACAGCTTTGCCTTCGAAGTACTTCAACTCGATAGAAAGCTCAGGTTTAGTTTCGCCGTTAACAGCGAAATCTACGATATAACCTTCGTCTTTTAGTACTTTAGCTAATGCTACTTTCAGCTTTGAAGTTGGCATCGTTACAGATACTTTCTTCGCTGATTGACCGTTACGAATTCGTGTGAACAAATCCGCGATAGGATCTTGCAAGCTCATAGTCTTACTCCCATGATTCTATTACCAGCTAGCCTTTTTAAGGCCAGGAATTTCACCGCGCATAGCTGCTTCGCGAACTTTAATACGGCTCATGCCGAATTTGCGAAGGAAACCATGTGGGCGGCCCGTAATGTTACAACGATTACGTTGACGTGCAGGGCTAGAATCACGTGGTAAAGCTTGTAGCTTAAGTACCGCGTCCCAACGATCATCTTCAGATGTGTTAACATCACTGATGATAGCTTTTAGTGCAGCGCGCTTTTCAGCGTACTGAGCAACTAGTTTTGTGCGCTTTGCTTCGCGCGCTTTCATAGAATTCTTTGCCATAACCCTACCCTTATTTCTTAAATGGGAAGTTAAACGCTTCTAACAACGCACGGCCTTCCTCATCAGATTTCGCAGAAGTAGTGATAGTAATATCCATACCGCGTACACGGTCTACTTTATCGTAATCGATTTCTGGGAAGATGATTTGTTCACGTACGCCCATGCTGTAGTTGCCACGTCCATCAAAAGACTTTGCACTTACGCCACGGAAGTCACGAATACGTGGGATAGCGATTGATACCAAACGCTCAAAAAAGTCCCACATACGCTCGCCGCGTAGGGTTACTTTACAACCAATCGGGTAGCCTTCACGCACTTTAAAGCCAGCAACAGATTTGCGTGCTTTAGTGATTAAAGGTTTCTGACCAGAGATTGCTGCTAGATCCGCGACTGCGTTATCTAAAATCTTCTTGTCAGCTAGGGCTTCGCCCACGCCCATATTCAATGTGATCTTTTCGATCTGAGGGACTTGCATGACAGAGCTGAAACCAAACTTCTCTTGAAGTTCAGCAACTACTTTGTCTTTATATACTTCATGCAGTTTCGCCATCATTCTACTCCAACTATTAGATAGTTTTACCAGTAGATTTAAAGATACGTAATTTCTTACCATCTTCAATCTTGAAACCTACACGATCAGCTTTACTCGTTTCCGAGTTGAAGATCGCAACGTTTGATGCATCCATAGATGCTTCTTTCTCAACAATGCCGCCAGCTTGGTTCAATTGTGGAACCGGCTTTTGGTGTTTCTTGATCAAGTTTATGCCTTCGACAAAGATTCGACCAGATTCAGTAACAACTGAAAGCACTTTTCCGCGCTTACCTTTGTCTTTACCTGCTAGTACGATTACTTCGTCATCACGACGTATTTTTGCTGCCATGATTGGCTCCTTACAGTACTTCTGGGGCTAGTGAAACGATTTTCATGAACTTATCATTACGAAGTTCGCGAGTCACAGGGCCGAAAATACGTGTACCAATTGGCTGTAAGTTATCATTTAAGATAACAGCAGCGTTGCTGTCAAAACGGATCAGAGAACCATCTGGACGGCGAACACCTTTTCTGGTACGCACAACTACCGCGTTTTTAACATCACCTTTCTTCACTTTACCGCGAGGAATAGCTTCTTTTACAGAAACTTTAATGATGTCGCCAATCGCTGCGTAGCGACGGTGAGAACCACCAAGGACTTTTATACACTGCACTTTGCGAGCGCCGCTGTTATCAGCAACTTCCAGCTGAGTTTGCATTTGGATCATGTTAATGACCTCCGGTGTAGTAATTACAACGTGTCTTAAATTTGTTTAAAATCAAGACATTTCGATTAAATCCCACTCAAAAACAAACGAGTTGTCTCTTAAGGGCGGGCAATTGTACCAGCATTGAGGGGGTAGCGATAGGTTATTTTTTAATTAATTTGGAGTGATGGGAAATTAAAGCTGAGTAATTACGGCTATGTAGCTATTTTACAGGTGGTTACAAAACAAACAAGGCACCTGTAATGTGCCTTGTTTGTTTAAAGTGTAATAAATTAACCAAATAAACCTTTTAATTTATCTTTAATTTTATCTTTTGCTTTGTCTTTGGCTTTTTCTTTTGCCTCATCGACCTTCTGCTTAGCTTCATCTTTGAGCGCATCACCAACATCTAGCTTTATACCTACATCGTGGAAAGGCCCTTTTATACGTAGTGGTATTTTAAAGCCAGTGCTGTCATCGGTAGTTCCCTGACCTTCGATAGATCCAACTATACCTGTAACCAAACGATAGTTGACCGTTGTTTGCGGTAAATCAACGTCGCCTTCACCTGATATTCTAATAAGTGGGCTGATAAGTGATAGGTCGGTATTTTTGCCAACGCCATTAGTAAAGTTAAAACTTCCAGTTAATGCTGAAAAATCTGTTTGCTCAGATTCTTCAAATCCGGTATCAAGCCCTTCAGATGCAGCACCAAAGTTACCTGAAATGAGTTCCTTACCTTTACGAACCATCTCAGCTATATTTGCACCTTTTACAGCTCCATCAGCAAACTCAAATCCAAGCTTTCCATTAAGCGCACCAATAAACGACTTTTGACTTTGGCCAGTTGTGCTTAGGTTCCAATTTAAAGACCCCTTACCCATTAGCTTGTCAAAACCTGCCGCATCCGTTAATAAAGGCTGTGCATCTATTCCAGCTAAGTCAAAGTTAGTTGATATTTTATAAGGTACTTGCTGTGCGTTTACATTGATAACGCCTTTACCTGACCCTTCATAAGCAGAAAAGCTATCTAGGCTTAGTTTTGCAACGCTATTTTTTAAAGTAACAGTAAATTGATTTGCGCCTAATTTAATATCATTTGCTTTTAATCCACTTGAACGAATCACTACATTTGCATCTAGTGAATTTAATGCACTTAAATCAATTTTAGTGTCATCCCATACTATTGGCTCTGCAGGTTTATCTTCTTGCTCTTCTGGCTCTTCTTGTTTTGCCACTGCTTCAGGTAGATACGGGTTTAAGTCAAGCATACCTAAATCAATATCAGCATTTACTGCTAAACGCTTACCTAGGTTAAGCTCGCTCTTACCTTTTATTTCTAATGCGTCTAACGTCGCAACTAAATCTTCTAGATTAAATTTCTCACCTAGTAGGTGCATTTTACCGTTTACACTAAATCCGTTAAATGCATTGTCTTTAGCGTCTAGCTCTACACCTTGCCATTTCGCAATACTTTTAACAGACTCACCGCTTAGTGCTAACTGACCCTTAATATCTTGGCCTTGCTTAGCTATGCTCCCTTCGAACGTTAAATCAACTAAACGAGAATCTAAGGTTTGTTTAACATTAAAAGTAGCACCTTCAATTGCTTTAGCAGGAGTATCTAATTTTATATCAAGATCAAAACGCTCTTGCATATAAGTAATACCCCCTTTTACTTCTAATGTTTTACGAAGTGAAGGAAGTAAAATAGCGAGTTCTAAATCGCTAATTTGTTGTTTGGCACCTGTTTGACCGTCTAGATAAGTAAATGTGCCGCCATAAATAGCAACCTCACCTAACTCAATATCAAAGTTATCTGGAAGCTTTATCGCTTCACCTGATTGGCTCTGCTCTTTTGGTTGCTCTGCAACTGCGTCAAACAACTGCCAATTGGCTTTACCATTTTTGTCGGTTTCTAATAGGATATTTGGTTCGTTTATCACAAACTTATCTAATTTAAACTCACCACCAAATAATGAAAACCAAGGTATGTGTACAGCAAGCTGTTTCATACTCGCCATATCGGCGCGCGAACCTGATTCCATATTTGCAAAATGCACGTCGTTAAGTTCTAACTTTAATGCAGGGAATACGCTAAGTGTTTTATCACCTTTAATAGTAAGAGTGCGCCCAGTTGTTTGTTCTACCTGTTCTGAAACTTTGTTAAAAATAGTATCAGTAGGGATTAAAAACGGTGCGGCAACAATTAGTGCTATACATAGTAAAAGTATTACACCTACAATTTTAAGTAAGGTTTTCATGATCGTCCTTTCAAACGTGCAAATAATGTTCTTATCATAGCGAGTGTTAGCCTTAAAATCATTGTCGTTCTGATAAAAAAGCTTTTTATTAGATATTACATTCCCATCCTGAATCGCCCCTGAAACATTTTGATACCTTTAGGTTACAAATAAATATTGACCCAATGAAACCTTAAGGTTACATTGATACCTACAGGTTACATATTGTAAAAATTTTAAAAGGAAATGAGCTATGTCTAATTAAGATATTAAAAGTGAAGAAAAATTTATGGGCCAAAATGCATGGTTTTCATTATTCATGGGGGTCACTTTATTAATCATTAGTGTTTACCCAATGCTTAATCAAACATCAGCCCCACTATTGTTTTTAGGAACTGCTGCTTTTTTAGGTTCATTCTTTATGTTTGTGATCAGAGGCGGGTTTACATGGAGAATGAAATACCACCTTACATATAAAGATGAGTATTTAAATACCATCGACACTATTGCCTATAAACATGTCGTGCTTGGCTTACTTTTTAGTATGGGTGGCGTGTACTTACTCTCCGATACTCTTGCTTTAGAAGTATCTCACAGCATGATGGCTACATTTTACCTTGCTATAATGAGTTTAATATACGGCGTATCAATTCTTTGGCAAAGCAAAGATTAGGAGCAAAAGTGCAAAATAAAATTGCAAAATACCGCAAAGAAGCAGGCCTTTCTCAACAAGACTTGGCTGATCTAATTGCGGTTTCACGTAAGACTATTAGTACAGTAGAGACGGCACGATTTACCCCTTCGGTAATAATTGCTCTAAAAATAGCAAAGCATTTTAATACCTCAGTTGAAAGTCTCTTTGTACTAGATAAAAATGATTGATACATGTTAAAGCGTTAGTCTCATTCTATTAGCAAAAACACCGATTTAGCTACTTCAATTACAACGTATGGAGGACAGCGCTGTTGTTATTAGCGTAATTGCGCTAAAATAGACCAGCAAAAAAATATATATCTAAACCGGAGATTCTACAAGGCATGAAAAAACTGCTAATTTCACCGTCAAAAATGACGCTAGGCGAACAAGAAAATCAAATCTATCAGAACATTCTGAAGCAATCTTCAGAATTAAGCCTTAACCTTATGGCCGTGAAAGTAGAAAACCACCCTGATGATTTTTTACCTTGGTGTTACGAATTGCTAAGTGCAAGCAGAGATCGTATGAACTACGATTTACTAGAGCCGCAGCAATTACCAGTACTTAAGAAGCTACACGATCAGCTTATTTCAGCTATCAGCTTTTTACAGGTTAAAACTTTACGTATTGCTCCGTGGCCTGTAGTAAGTGTATTTGTAGAACAACACAAAGACGTTATTGCTCTTGATGAACAGCTTCGCTTAGTAGACTACATTAAGAGCATTCGTGAACAATCTCTTAAAGATATGATTCCTGAAGACTTACTTGCGTTTAGCGGTAAGCACATGGCATCACTTGATCCAAGCACATACAACTTTGACGTTGAATGGTTTGCATCAACAAAAAGTGCGAAGAGCTTTCATCAAATGCTTGGCGATTTACCAGGTGCCTTTGACGATGCACTAGTAAATATTCCACTTGAAGGTGACATTACTCAATACGAATATCAACAATTTGTTGCTGCTTATTCAAAAATATTCACCGACAATAATGAAAAACCAACACTTGCGCCTGCAACACGACTGCTTGCAATGCGTCGCCCTGATATATTTACTCCGATCACAAACAATCGATTAGATGCATTATGCGGTGCCCTTGGTGTTTCTAAACTAAAAAATAGTGATTTTGAGCGTTACTGGCAAGATATTGTAAAAGGTATTCAAGCTATGTCATGGTACAAAATGGCTAAACCTAGTAATGAGTTAGAAGCACAATTAGTTGCTATTAAAGCACTAATCCCATGTTTCTTTCACTATGCTGATGCAAAAACACCAGATAACTCTAACTACATCAAACTGTTAAGTAAGCCTAAACGAACTACAACTACGACAGGTAAAACTCAGCGTAGAGGTAAAGAGTCTGCAGAAATTTTAGTAGACCGCGCACTTGCTGCTGACGATATTCCTGAGCACATTCGCAGTAAGCGCGATTCAATTGTGAGTGAAGTTCAAAAAGGTCGTAGTGTAAACGAAACAATTAGCCTTATGCGCACTATATTTGGCTAAAAACTTCTAATTTAGCCGTACTTTTATGGTGCGGCTAGGTTAATTTATGCACCAGCAGTGTGCGCAACATCTTCCTACATACCATCTCTCTTCTCAATCTATAAAATACAAGCTCATGTTTTTAATGTATAAAAATAATTTTTAATAAAAAATAATGAAGCTGGCACATACAGTGCAATTATCTCGTTAGTTAAACAATAAAAAGCCGTCAGCCTAAAGGTTCCGAATACATAATAAAAACCTTGGCGAGCAAAAATCATATAACGGGAAATGGACATGCTAAAACTAAAAAAAACCATCGCTATAAGTGCTATAGCATTAATGGGCGCAACATCTTTAACGTCAACAGCCGTACATGCTGAAGTAACAGCAAATGCAGCGGCAACATCAAACTACTTATGGCGTGGTCAAGAGCAAACTGGGGGCGATGCAGCTATTTCAGGCGGTATTGATTACGCTAATGAATCGGGCTTTTATGCAGGTACTTGGGCTTCAAATGCATCGTGGGCAGATGAAATGACCTATGAGCTTGATTTATATGCAGGCTTTGGTGGCGACATTAACGAAAGCGTTAGCTATGATGTTGGCTATATTTATTACGCTTACCCAGATGCAGCTTCTGAAGCTGACGCAGATTTCTCTGAAATTTACGGTAGCATCAGTGTTGAAGGCTTTACATTTGGTGCTTCAGTACTTGCAACATCAGCTGCAAGTGGTGATGGTACAGACTTTGGTGATTCACTTTACCTGACAGCTGACTACGGTTTTGCTATTGGCAGTAACGGCACTGAAATGGCACTTCACTTAGGCCACTACTCTGGTGACTTTATTGGCGATGATAATATCTTAGATTACGGTGTATCAATTTCGAAAGATGGTTTCACTTTTGGTTTATCTGATACAGATATGGATGACTCAGATATTAAAGCTTACGTTGCTTATTCTGTAGACTTTAATTTATAAGAAAGAATGTGTTACTTGCTGCGACACGAAGGGCCTTTTGGCCCTTTTCTCGTTTTTGAACAAGACCCCTCACACCTGTTAACAAAACGTTACAATTGAATGAAAACAATACATACATTTTCCTTTATTCTATTACCTAGTCACTGGGCATTTATAACTGCCTAGCCATAAAATAGGTATAAAGGAATAATAATGAAATCACCTAACGCGTTTAGCGCCCTACTCGATATTTATATAAGTCCTAGTAAAGCTTTCAATGGTGTTGAACACGCCAAAGGTTGGTCATGGCTTGCTTTTATAGTCATGTCTTTAGTTTCAATGGCGAGTATTTATATTTTTTATTCCACTGTTGATATGCAGTTTTTGATTAATGAGCAAGTAGCAGCATCAACTATTGATGCGACGATTGGCGAGCAAAAAATGATTCGCCAAAGTATAGAGCAAAATGCAGAAGGCCAAATATGGTTTGGTTTGTTTGGCGGCGTAATTGCGCTGGCTATCATGAATGCATTAATGGCACTTTATTATATGCTTGTGGCTAAACAAGATCCTGAATCAGAACATAGCTACGGAGCTTGGTATGGATTCGCTACCTGGACAATGATGCCAGTTGTTATTTCAAGCCTAGGAACAATTGCTCTTGTACTAAGTGCAAGTACAGATCAAATATCTCAACAAGCCGTATATAGCTACGCATCTATTAACCAATTAATAATAGGACTTGAAATTGGCCATCCTTTTTATAGCTTATTAGAATCAATAAACTTATTTAGCTTTTGGAGCATTGCGCTGGGAATGATCGGCTTAAAATGCTGGACTAATTTTTCAACTAACAAAGCACTCCTATTCTCTGCTCTTCCTTCAATTATTATTTTTGGTATTTGGGCAATCATTGCAGCAAGTTAACTCTTAAGTGGAGGTAGATACTAGCTCCACATTACTTAATTCACGGATAGATAAAATGAAAAAAGCAATAATCATCACACTCGCTGTAGGCGCATTTATAGCCCTAATTGTGTCAAAGCAAATTTCTGGCGATGAAAAACAAGCCGAAGTAAATATTGCTCAAGTAGAGCTTGGCGACATTGCTGACTCAATAATGGCTTCAGGTAATTTAGTTTTTAATACACAAGTGCAATTACGCTCTGAAGTGACAGGCCGAGTAGATAAAATATTTGTTCAAGAAGGCCAAGGAGTTAAACAAGGCGATATGTTAATGCGCCTTGATACAACTGCTTTTGAATCAGAAGTTTCCCGTAGTAAAGCAATCCTTCGCGCCACAGAAATTGAAATTAAACACAATAAAACACGCCTTGCTAACCTAGAGCGCCAACTTAAAAGACAAAAAGACTTATATGATGTCGGTTTAGGTAATCAAGAGAGCTACGAGAATATTGAAAGCGCACGCGATCTAGCTAAAATCGATATTGAATCACGAATAGAGTCTTACAACCAAGCACAAGCGTCACTACAAATTGCGCAAGATCGCTTAAGTAAAAGTGTATTTAGAGCTCCAATGAGCGGCTTGCTTGCATCTGTAAATATTAAAGAAGGTGAAACCGTTATAGCCGGTACTACTAATATTATTGGCTCTGATTTAATGCTAGTAGCCGACCCAAGTGCTATTTTAGCCGAGCTACGTGTGGATGAAACCGACATTGCGAGTATTAAGCTTAACCAAAAAGCGAATATTTATGCGGCTGCATACCCTAATAAACCATTTAGTGGCACAGTAATCAATATTGGTACTTCAGCTAAAAACCAAGCCGGCTCTCAAGGTTTATCGTTTAAAGTAAAAGTATTACTCGACACTACTGAGCGCCAGCTATATGCAGGAATGAGTTGTAGAGCAGAGATCGCAACAAGCATTGCCGAAAACGGTTTAAAACTTCCAATAGAAGCAATCCAAAAAGAAGACGATAAAACATTTGTATGGCGACTAAATAGTGATAACACCGTTAGCAAAATCGCCGTAACTGTTGGAATATCATCTGATATAGAGCAAGCCATTACTGACGGCTTAAATGAGGGCGACAAAATAGTTATTGGCCCTGCGCGCCCAGTAAGTCTTCTGACTGAAGGTGATGTGGTAAAACTTAAATCAGATGCAGACAAGGAAGAAGCCTAATGTCTGCGGTAATCAAGCTAGAGCATATTAATAAACAATACAAAATGGGCTCAGAGGTATTTAAGGCACTTGATGATGTAAACGTACATATAATGCAAAACGAATACGTGGCGATTATAGGACCTTCTGGTTCAGGCAAGTCGACCTTGATGAACTTATTAGGCTGTTTAGATACACCCAGCAGTGGCGAATACTACTTAAAAGATAAACTAGTAAAAAGTATGACCGAGACAGAGCTTGCTCATCAGCGTAATGAAAGTGTCGGGTTTATATTTCAAAGCTTTAACTTAATACCACGTGCAACCGCACTAGAAAATGTAATGCAGCCTTTAGTATATCGCTTTATCCCTAGCAAACAGCGCAAGCAACAAGCTCTAGAAGCACTAAAGCGGGTAGGTCTCGGTGATAAAGTTAATCATTTATCTAGCCAGCTATCGGGCGGGCAACGTCAACGTGTTGCTATTGCCCGCGCTTTAGTCACAAAACCACATATATTATTAGGAGATGAACCCACAGGTAATCTTGATAGTAAAACGACCCGCGAAATTATGGATTTGTTTGATGAGCTGCATAACGAAGGTCACACTATTATTTTAGTAACACATGAGCAAGAAATTGCCGATCATTGCCAACGCGTGATTCGTTTAGTGGACGGTAAAGTGGTAAGTGATGTAACTAAAGATGAAGGAATCAAGCAGCATGTTTAAATCAGCTCTTGCGATAATGGAAGGCACTAAGGCCGCTTTTTCAGCTATTAAAGCTAATGCAATGCGCAGCGCACTGACCTGTTTGGGTATTATTATTGGTGTTGCCGCCGTAGTTACTGTCGTTGCAGTAATGCAGGGTTTTACAAAGCAAATAAACGATCAACTTGCTGATATGTCGCCAGATGTAACAACAATAAAGCCTTACACCAGTATTGAACTCGAAATGGTTGGTAAAAATGCCAAGCTTACCTACGACGATTTTTTAGCTTTAAAGTCGCGTATAAAAGAAGCTGAAACGCTAACTGCCCTAATGTTTACCTGGCGCTTTTCGGGGGGAGCTGAGTATGGAAATAAAAGCCATTCATCGCGTGTTATCGGTACCGAGCAAGACTATCAAAAAGCGTATCGTACTTATCCTGAACTTGGTCGTTTTATTCGTGCTGAGGACGATGATAAACGAAGAAGAGTCGCATTTATCGGCCCTTCAATCATAGAAAAGCTAAACCTTCCTGAAAACCCAGTAGGTGAATATATAAAGCTAGGTGGTGAATGGTTTAGAATTATTGGCGTTGCTGAAAAACAAGGTAGCTTATTTGGTTTTGACCAAGACGATTACATTAATATTCCAATTAGTACCATGAGTGCTTTAGAAGGCGGAAGTACACAAACTAATGTGCAAATTATGTTTAGGTTAAATGAAGGTACTAACGAAGAACAAGTGCTTGCAAAAATAACTCGTGTATTGCGCCAACTGCATAAACTAAAAGAGAAAGATGAAAACGACTTTGAATTTGAAACCGCTGAAAAATCTCGTGCCCAAATAGATAAATTTACCAGCAGTGCTACTGCTATTACTGCTGGTATTGTTGGCATTAGCTTACTTGTTGGCGGTATTGGTGTTATGAACATAATGCTAGTGTCGGTAACTGAACGCACACGTGTTATTGGTACATTAAAAGCACTAGGCGCAACACCTGGTTTTATTATGTTGCAGTTTTTAGTTGAAGCCGTTGTGCTTTCACTTTTTGGTGGCTTAATAGGACTCATTATAGGATATGGCGCCGCAGGGCTTATTTCGTTTTTAGTCCCAAGTATGCCTGATGCATATATACCAGTATGGGCTGTAATACTATCGTTCGGATTTACATCAATGATTGGGATTATATTTGGTTTAGCCCCTGCTATTAAAGCAGCAAGACTAAACCCTATAGATGCACTGCGTTACGAATAACTATTTTAAATAATTATTTAGCTTTAAATGGTACCTTATTACATTGTACTTCTACTGTTTTAGGGTACCAAGCTGGGCCAATTTGATTCACAACCACCTCAGCTAAACCATTAGTAAACGATTTATACGTATGAACGCTTTGCCAATCCCCTTGTGGGCAATGTTTTGTTAAATCTAACGGCTCTGATCCCTCGTACAACGCAAGTGCAAAATTATGATGCCACTGTGAACTTTTTAGCGTCTTATTGCTTACTTTGCTCTGCATACCGTTATCAAAGTAAATATTTGTACACCCCGTTAAAATAATCAGTGTGCAACCGGCTGCAAATAGCTTGATGCTCATAATGCCTCCCCTAGTACTTGCTCTTGGCACCACACTTTAATGGTATGAGGCGAGTATATTCCAAGCGTAATTAAACTCAGCGCTCCATCACTAAACGTTTGCTGTGACTGCATTTGAATAACCGGTGTATTTGAACATATTTGTTTTACGTCTACCCGCTGCTCACCCACTAATCCCCATAAATAAAATGGGCGGCTATCTTCGTAATTAGCTTGGCTCGTTATTTTTGCTGTTGCCCGTGGCTGAATGGTTACCGCAGAACAAGCACTGAGGCTTAATGCTATCGCCCCTATAATTAATGGTTTCATACTCTTCCTTATAAACTAAATACCAGTAAGGTAACTTTATAAGAGAACATAAAATATTAGCGTAAAAAGCTGTGGGGAATATGTAGAAACGCTATGAAGTTTTATACAGTTTATTACACATAAAGGCCGCATAAATGCGGCCTTTAAAGTAGTCAGTTTAAGTAGTTAGTAAATAAATAGACTTTAAAACTTAGCTAAGTTGTTTTTACTGTCTTTGTCGACCAGCTTAATGTAAGGATCAACCCCTGCAAATAATGGTTTTTCTTTTACTTTTAGCTCAATAGTATTGGTACCAGATACTATTTGATGCTTTTGCGAGTAAATAACAAAGTCTTCAGCGAGTAAGTTTTCAGGGTCGTCGCTAAATAATGCAATATCAATTAGCTCATCGAGCGGCTGCTCAGTTTCTTCACCTTGTCCATCGGCATGCTGCTTAGTTGCTTCAACGCTCAGTGTTACTGTATAAAAACCTTCGCCATCAACATCATCAGTAACCGACACTTCTTTCATTTCAAGCTCATAAAGCGTTATATATTTAAACTGATCATCAATAAAACGTTGTTCAGCTTGTGTTGCATCTCGCTTTAAATAACTAAGTAAATCAAGTGTGGTTGGATATGGCGTTGATTGATATTTAAACTCATTCAAAAACGCTTTAAGTGCTGCATTTAAGCGTACTTCACCTAAACGATCATAAATCGCCATCATCGCAACTGAGCCTTTATTGTAATGAAGGTATTGTTGAGCCTGCGTTTTATATAGTGGCATTTCTTCAAAGGCTTCGCCAGTACGGCCCATTAAGTATTTATCTAACTCGTACTTTAAGAATTTACGAAGTTTCTCGGCGCCAAAGCGTTTTTTTAGCACCATAAGCGCACTGTACTGGGAAAGTGTTTCAGAAATAACAGCACTGCCCTCTACATTAGCCCCTGATACTTGATGCCCCCACCATTGGTGCGCAACTTCATGTGCGGTTACATAGTAAGGTAGGTCAACTTTACTCTCATCTCTTAGGTCTGTAATAAAGCCCATACTTTCTGAGTAAGGTACCGTATTGGCAAAACTTTGCGCAAACGAGCGATACTTAGGAAATTCAATAATACGAAGCTGTCTATGCTGATACGGGCCAAAGGCTTGTGTGTAGTAATCTATTGAGTCTTGAACTGACTCAATCATGCGGTCAACATTCCATGCATGATCTTTGTGGTAGTACACCTCAATATTTACACCGTTATGCTCAACCTTTTTACTTTCAAGCTCTGCCGAAAGCACAGAGTAAAAGTTTATAATTGGAGCATCCATTTCATAAACAAAAGTACGGCGCCCGTCTTTTACACTCTCACTTTTTAAGTAACCTGGAGTAATCGCAAATTGTGACTCATCGGTGGTTACGGTTGCCTTGTAGTTTATAAAGCCATTAGCAGGCCCAAACTCATTTTGCGTATAATAGCGGCTGTCTTCTAGTTTATGTGCGCGCTCAAGTTCAGGTAAATCGTGCTTGCGGCGCTCATACTTATCGGCAATTTGAAAATACTTTTGATAACCAAAATTTGGTAATAATTCTCCATTATTTACAAATGTACCGTTGTGCACGAGTTGAGTATCAGATCTTCTATCAACAAAACCGTCGTGTTCACGAGAAACTGAGAGCTCGCCTTCTCGTACTTCATTGGGCATTAGCGGTTGTTCAAACTCAAACCATACCATGCCAAAATCGGTTAAACGCTCTACTATTTTTCCGCCCGCCATTTTTACATCCCAGCTTTTAGATTGGCTAGGCTCGTTGATTAACACACGGGTTATTGGCTCGTTTGCGGTATTGGTAAACTTAATTTTAGCCACGGCATTTAAAGCACGCTTTTTAGGATAAATATCAATGTGTAAGTCAACATCAGTTATTATAGGCAGTGGCAAGTCTTTGTATTGTGAAAACTCTTGCTCATACCTTACTTGTAGCGCTTCGTTATCATCACTTGTTACAAACTCGTTGATTACACGGGTGTTGTAATAAATGTTATAACCCGCGCCCACAAATACCAATAAACTTATAACGGCTGCAATCTGGCCTTTTAAAGACATGTTGTAACGCACTAAAGATAAACGAGTACGCAATGATTGCGACGGGCCGCGATGCCATAAAGCAAACCCTACAATAGCTAAAAACACACTCAATGCCCCCCAATATAGGGTATACCAATGCGCGCCTTGTAAAAAATGTCCATAACCATTTATATCAGAATACGGTACGCTACTGCTTTGAGAAAAATGATACATATGATGCTCAAACCCGTAAGCACCCATTACCATTTGAGCAATGTAATACAGAATAAATAAACCCATACCTATGTATTTATTAGGGCTAATTATTTGTAAAAAGAACGCCAATATAGCCATCATAATTAAAGGCAGTAATGTAAGGTAACCCAACCTAAATAAGTACTGACCAAGCTCTAGGTTAAATTGCCCCTTAAATAGCTGCACTGCAATGGTAAACATCATGCCTACTAAATAAAGGCCACAAACTGCAGTGATTAACGCAATAATTTTAGATACCCAAAACACACTGTTATGCACCGGGAAACTGTCAACAATATCACCCATACCACTTTGGCGTTCTCGCCAAACCAGCTCTGCGCTGTAATAAGCAATAATGATAAACATAAACAAAGCGGAGGAGTTTTGAATAATGCCCACCATGTTTTGTGTGAGCGGCCAATCCGTTGTGCCATATGCGCCAATAGGTGCAAAAAGTGGTGCGAGTAACATAGTAATACTGACACCCGCTAAAATCATAAAAGGGGCACTTAATATAACTTGCTTAAGTTCAAATAAGCTGCGCATTACTAATTGCGATTTCGTATTTACCCCTTTTGACTTGTAATTTTTAGCGCTGCTAATAAGTGCTGCTTGTTTGTTTTTTACAAACGTTGAGACAGCAAATTGCTTTTTCTGTTTTTTAGTGACTACGCGATTACCTAACTTTCCGAGGCCAAAAAACATCGCTAAACTTATTGCTACCCATAAAATACGGTTAATTAAAAAATCGCCCGAAAGCGTTAACACTTCAGTATTTTTATCACTTACAGTCCAGTAACGGGTTAAGTCAATTAACGACCCTGTGCCAAATGGGTCTGCGTAAACAACAATATTTCTAAACGCTAAATCGTCAAAATAGATACTCGCCAATTGGTAGGTTATATAAACCACCACGGCCGTTACATATACCGCCATCATGGTTTTAAAATAGACCGCCACACTATTAAAAATAGCACTGAGGACCAATAAGCTTGGCACTGCTAAATATAAAAAAGGCGCTGCGTAATATATAAACTTATTGGGGCCTACTAGCTCGCTATCGAGCCAGCCAACCAACAAGCCAAATTGAGATCCCAAAAATACGCCTAGTGGCACGCTTAAAAACACAATAAGTACAACTAAGTAAGAACCAAAAAAACGCCCTGATTGATAAGCAAGCGGGTTAACGGGCTTACTAAACACCAGCTCATCCATTTTGGTCTCGCTGTTGCGAATCGCTGAGCTTGCAACAAAGTTAACCACTAAAAACATAGCAAGCGTACAAAAGGTAACCGTTAAAACCATAATGGTATAAGGCGAGTTCATATGAACATTAGCCCCACCTAACGGAAACTTACTACTGGAGCTTATAAAAAACGCCATAAAAAAGAATATTAATGAGGTCACATAAAACGAAGGCTGACGCATAAAATAGCGCAGCTCAAATGCTAGCATATTAAAAAACATAGCGCCCCCTTATGCTACTTGGCTGTTACGATGATTAAGCAACGTAGAAAAATACACATCTTCTAGGTTTGCACTGCTGAGCTCAAAACCTTCAGGGGCTTCATTGGCTAATACATGTAATATGGTTTGCCCAGCAAATAAGCGTTTTGAAATAACAGGCAGCTGCGGTTCAAGCTCTAGCGCTTCTTCTTGGCTCATGGCTTTGCGCCAAATTTGGCCTTGGAGTTTATCGGTAAGGGCAATTGGATTGCCCTCTAATAGTATTTTACCGCCTGCCAGCACCGCCATGTTTGGGCAAAGCTCTGCTACATCTTCAACAATGTGGGTCGATAATATAACGACTTTTTGCTCGCCTAAGCTTACTAACAAGTTATGAAAGCGATTTCGCTCTTCAGGATCTAGCCCTGCGGTAGGTTCATCAACGATAAGTAAGTCGGGGTCGCCTAGTAAGGCTTGTGCAATACCAAAACGCTGGCGCATACCGCCCGAAAAGCCACTTACCGCTTTTGAGCGATGTTGATATAAATTAGTATGTGCAAGTAATCCTTCAACCGACTCTTTACGCTCTGCTTTATTATGAATTCCCTTTAAAACAGCCATATGGTCCAGTAAGTCGTAAGCACTAACACGCGGGTACACACCAAAATCTTGCGGTAGATAACCCAAACGTTGGCGCAGAGCCTGTGGGTCTTTAAAAACATCAATACCATCAAAAGTGATTGAACCCGAATCAGCCGACTGCAGTGTTGCAATGGTACGCATTAGCGATGATTTACCTGCGCCATTTGGCCCAAGTAATCCAAACATCCCTTTGCCGATAGATAAATCAACACCTTGTAGTGCATGTACGCCATTATCGTAGGTTTTAGATAACCCTGTTATTGATAGCATTTTTACTTCCTTGAATATGAGTAATTATTTTTATAATGTTTTATACCACAAGGAAAATAGGAACATAAGTTACTTGCTGGTTAAATTTGTAACAACAAATAAACATAATTTAAACTCATAACACTTGCCTGCACTGTATTCACTCGGTATAAAAACCACATATACTTTTTATAAGAAACGAAAAGCCATGCAAGATCACCAAAGCCAGCCGTTAAATGACTTTATAGAATATCCACATGAAGAAATGCTAAATCGTGCTAACGAGTTTTTACAAACCAGCCAACGCCGCCATAGCATTCGCAGCTTTAGCGATCGCCCAGTACCAAAAAATATTATTGAAGCATGTATAAAAGCAGCTGGCACAGCGCCAAGTGGAGCGAATCATCAGCCTTGGCATTTTGTGGCTATAAACAGTAGCGATGTAAAAAAACAAATAAGAGAAGCCGCAGAAAAATTAGAGCGTTCTTTTTACGAAGGCAGAGCAGGTGAAGAATGGTTAGATGCGCTAAAACCGTTAGGTACCGACGCCAATAAACCTTATTTAGAGCATGCACCTTGGCTTATAGCTGTATTTAGTCAAAAAAAGGGCGGCGTAAGCAGCGATGATAAAAATACGAATTATTATGTGCATGAGTCTGTTGGCTTAGCTACCGGCTTTTTAATTCAAGCTTTGCACCGCAGTGGTTTAGCAACCCTTACTCATACTCCAAAGCCAATGAGTTTTTTAACCGACATATGTAATCGCGATAAAGATAACGAACGCCCATACATGCTACTTATTACAGGCTACCCAAGTGATGATGCAACAATACCTGCTCATGCACTGGATAAAAAATCACTCGATGAAATAGCTACGTTTATTTAGTATTTTCTTGTCGGCAAAACCACTCGTATAGCAAAGCAATGATCGACTCAACTTTTGGATCGGTCAATGAGTAATAAATAGTGTGCCCTTCTCTGCGAGTAGCAACCATATCCGCCTTGCGTAAACTTGCTAAATGCTGAGATAACGCTGACTGTGCTAAAGGTACATTTTTATTTAGCTCACCTACACTTTGCTCACCTTGTAATAAACTACATAAAATCATTAAGCGATTTTTGTTAGCCATTAATTTTAAAAACTGCTCGGCTTGCTCTGCGTTGACAGCTAGTTGTTCAATATTCATTTTTATTATTTCTCTTTTTGATACCTTTTTAAGTATAGACTTTTACATTAGTAGGTTCTAATATAATTAACATTAGACTTTACTAATATTAAGGTAATCACAAAATTAACGATGCCGTTTTATTAATCGGCGGAAGTGCTGTAGCAGTATCCGCACTATTAAGTTACTTTATATAAAGTAACTTTCAGTTTTTAACGTTATTTATAAGTATTAACTCAATTAACCTACTTATACCAAGTAGCACTCATTAATGTCTTTTTTAAGAAAAAGAGGATTTACAAACTAATGCTTACATCAATCCCTGATTTACTAAAAATTATCACACCTAACCAACGCCGTATTGACGCAGCGCAAGCGAAACTCGAACTTGAACAAAATAAGGGTTTACTTATTGATGTACGAGAACCTGCAGAGCACGCTACAAAAGCAGCTACTGGCGCTATAAATATTCCGCGTGGATTACTCGAGATGAAACTGATGGAAATAGAAAAAGACGCAGCTCGCCCTATTTACGTGCACTGCGCAAGTGGTGCGCGCGCAACGTTGGGAGCAGAAGCGTTAACGCGTGTGGGTTATGAAAACGTAACCGTTATTACCTGTGACGCAAACCAAATATGTAGTGTGTTTTAAACATCAACTGAATACTTATAATGATGCGCCTAGTAAAGGTAGGCGTTTAACTTTGTGATAAGTCAGTGCTAATTTAATACGCTCTTTAACTGGGTATTCTGGTAATGGCTTTTCACTATTTAATACAATTGCCCGGTTACCTTCGAAAGTGAGAGTGTGGGAATACAACTCTCTAAATGGGCTTACTAGCTTTGATTGGCAATGAAAAAACAAATAACACGAGGAGCCCTTAAAGCCTACGCGAATGGGGCTGCCATTTATTGTGTTATAACTTGGCTCTCCCCACTTTAAAGACTCTTCAACAGCTCCTAAGTTTTGCTCTTGTGCTACGGTATAAATTAACTCTCGTAATTTTATAAGCTTACTTTTTGCTATCTCAGGATAATTATTAAATATATTTTCTATTTCCGTATTCATAAAAATACCCTTATAAGCTTTACAATTTTAAAACAGGCTACTTTTGCTGCCTTTCATCAAGTAAAACAAGTAGCATCTGCTCAATATTTTTAACACTATAAGTAAGTGATCTCAGTAGCTCTTTCTCACTTTGCTCTGTTGCCTGCTGCGACGCTTTACCTTGGTTTGCCAATACATCTTTTTGCTCAAGTATCGCCTCTCTAAACTCACTCGCATTAACTACACCAAGCAAAGACACTAAAGCACCATTTCCTGACTGCCCAGCTGTTTCAAAGCTTAAACGATATAATCCAAAAATTCGCATGAGCGGCCCTTGGCTTAACCCTACATCTGTTATTTTTTCAAGCGGAATAGATTTTTCTTCTTTAAATAATATGCCACGTTTAACTACCAATTTTTGTGGTAATAAGTCAGCAGACATAGCTGCGAGTATTCGCCCGCCCACTAGCCATACAATCGCCAAGACAATGGGTAACAACGGAATAGTCACCAGCGCTAGTACACTAAAAAAAGCGGCCATTAGCATCCAGTATTGCTGAACCTTCGGGTCGAAAGATGCACTTTTTAAAATATGTTTTGTCATTGTTTTAATCCTTTATCTATATAACTAAAAATACACTCTGCAAGCTTCAATAATCTCTACTCAATCTTACAAGCTAATAACAACTTTTATCGCAAGAGCAATAAACACAACACCCAGTATTTTATCAAGCCACGGGTTTTGCTTGGTAAATCCAAAGCGGTTTTTTGAAACCTCTGTCAGTAACGCCACCAGCAAGTACCAACCGGTATCAATTACAAACACGGTTAAACACATAATTATGCCCACACTTAAAGTAAGTAGCTGAGGGTCAATAAACTGTGAGAACAAGGCTAAAAAGAAAATAGCGAGCTTGGGGTTTAAAAAAGCAATGGCAAAACCATCTTGTAATGCTTTAGCTGCACTTACCTCACTTTTTTGTACTTCAAGTTCGTTATTGCTGGGTTTTGCTAGCAATATTTTTATACCTAAATACGCCAAATAGGCTGCGCCTAAATACACGAGTATTTGATAAACAGTTGGAAACTGCGTCATTAAAGCGCCTAACCCTAATAACGATGCACCAGCATACAAGCCAACGCCAGTACCATGACTGAGCGCGGCAAGCATACCGTTTTTCGTACTGCCGTTAAGTGAGTGCTTTAAAACCACCGCTAAACTTGGTCCTGGCGACATTGCGCCCATCATACAAATAGCCGCTAGGCTTAACCATACTGTAAATGTCATTTAAAGCTCGTCAGTTTCAATAAACAAAGTATAACCATGCACTTGGCCATAAAAGCCTGTCAATGGCACTGCGTTTATTACTTTCCAGCCATCTTGGTTTAATTCCTGTATGCGGTCATTCAGTGCGACTATATCTACCCCACCCAAAAAACGGGTCTTTCTAAATTCGATTACTTTTTGCATTTTAATCCTTGTGTATCTTATAAGGTGTATTCAAAATCGTAGTAATGAATCCCTTGCTCAATACGTATTTTCATACTGCCCGTTAACCCTTCTAGCTCATGAGTGCCTGAATCGGGAATTACATTTAAAATTAGGCTGTCTTGGCCTTTATCCATAGTGCCAAAATGCTGCAGTACAAAACTGCCTTTTTTGCCGTCAAGCTCGCCTATTACTTGCTCTATGGCAACATAACCGGCACTGCCTTGTGTGGGTGTCATGGCGCTTAGCATTTCGCCTTGGCTGGTGGCATTTAAGCTACCTTTAAATGTTTTATCTATCGACATACGCCCTAAATTAACGCCGTTTTGGCCGCTTGCGTAACCTTCAATTGGGGCTAGATTTACATTAAATTCTCCACTTACGGTTGCAGTAGTCATAACGTTTCCTTATTGGCTAATATTTAATAGTATTGATTTTTATTATCTTAGTGCCATATCTATACCTTAACCTTTAAAAAGAATCCACTATGTCAAAAACAAGCCCTAAGCCCGAAAAAGCCGCTTTTAGTAGTTTATTACCTATTTTTGCGTTTATTAAACCGTATAAATGGATGGTAGTGGCGGCGCTTGCTGCCCTTTTAGTCACCGCTGGTGTTAACTTATCATTAGGTCAAGGGGTTAAGTTTGTCATAGATCATGGCTTTATAGCTGGCTCTAAAGATCAGCTACAACAAGCTGTATTGGTGCTTATTGGTTTAATTAGTTTATTGGCTGTAGGCACCTTTAGCCGCTTTTATTTAATGTCGTGGATTGGCGAGCGAGTCAGTAACGATATTCGCAAAGCCGTGTTTAATCGCATTGTTACTTTGCACCCAAGCTACTTTGAAGAAAACCGCAGTGGCGAGCTTATGTCGCGTTTAACAACCGACACAACATTACTGCAATCAATTATTGGTTCATCATTTTCTATGGCGCTTCGCAGTGTACTTATGCTGGTTGGTGGGCTTGCTATGCTGCTGTTTACTAATTTAAAACTTACCTTAGTGGTTGTAGCCTGTGTACCGCTGGTACTTGTACCCATGATGGTATTTGGTCGCAAGGTACGCAAACTCGCAAGCTCTAGCCAAGATGCCATTGCCGACATAAGCACCTACGCCGGCGAGATCATTCAAAATATTAAAGTTGTGCAAAGTTATAGCCACGAAGAGCAAGAGCAGCACGCTTTTGCACTTGAAACCGAAAAAGCCTTTAATGTGGCTAAAAGCCGCATTAAACAACGCTCGTTTTTAATTGCAGCGGTAATATTTTTAACTTTTAGTGCTATTAGCGCAATGCTGTGGGTCGGCGGCAGCGACGTATTAGCAGGTACCATGACTGGCGGTGAGCTAGGAGCCTTTGTGTTTTACGCTATTATGGTGGCAATGTCGGTGGCAACCGTTGCTGAAGTATATGGCGAACTACAACGCGCAGCAGGCGCAGCTGCAAGATTACTTGAGTTACTTGCTGTTAAAAGTGAGATAGAAAACCCACTAAACCCACAAGATAGTAACTTACTAAAAAATAGTAACAGCCCTGCTATTACGCTTGAGAATATAAGCTTTAACTACCCTTCTCGCCCAGACGTAAGCGCACTTAATAAAATAAGTCTAAATATACTTCAAGGCCAAACTGTGGCTATTGTTGGCCCTTCTGGTGCAGGTAAAACAACCTTGTTTGAATTGCTACAGCGCTTTTACGATCCGGCTAGTGGATCCATTAAATTTAAAGATATAAACATTAAAGAATTATCGCTTAATACCCTCAGAGGTAAAATGGGTATGGTAGCGCAAAACCCTATTTTATTTAGCTCCGATGTAATGCATAACATTCGCTACGGCAACCCAAATGCAAGTGACGAGCAAGTATATGCCGCTGCAAAACATGCTCATGCAGATGAATTTATTAAACAATTACCGCAAGGTTATAACAGTTTTTTAGGTGAGCAAGGTGTGAGGTTATCGGGTGGGCAAAAGCAGCGTATTGTACTGGCACGCGCTATTTTAAAAGACCCTGAAATACTCCTTCTTGATGAAGCCACCAGCGCACTCGATGCTCAAAGTGAGCACCATGTACAAGCAGCGCTTGAGCATTTAATGCAAAACCGCACCACGCTTATTATTGCCCATAGACTAGCAACGGTTAAACATGCCGATGTGATTGTGGTAATGGAAAATGGAGAGATTATAGCAACGGGTACCCACCAAGAATTAGTAGCAAGTAACCCGTTGTATCAAAAACTGTGTGAATTACAGTTTAATAAAGACTAATTATTCTTCTGTGTTTGGCACTATTTGAATTTCTACACGGCGGTTTTGAGCACGGCCATTTGCACTATCGTTAGTCGCAATTGGACGTGTTTCGCCATAACCCATAGTACTTACACGCTCAGCCATAATCTGCTGGTTCACTAAGTAGTTTTTAACGCTTTGAGCACGTTCACGCGATAGGTTCATGTTGTAGCTGTCTTTACCTGTGCTATCTGTGTGGCCTTCAATACTTAGGTACGTTTTTTCGTATTTGTTCATCACTTTAGCAATAGCATCTAAGGTATCGTTAAAGCCAGACGAAATATAAGATTGGTCGGTCGCAAACGTAATATTAGATGGCATAACTAAACGCAAGTTATCGCCTTCACGTACAACTTCAACACCAGAGCCTGCAAGTTCATCACGAAATGCTTCTTCTTGCTTATCCATGTAGTTACCCACTGCAGCGCCAGCTAGTGCGCCGATCGCAGCGCCTATAAAAATACGCTTATCTTTATGGTTACTTGTTGCTTTACCTAATACGCCACCCGCTGCTGCGCCAATAGCCGCACCTTTGCCGGTGTTATTCATTTCACAACCAGAAAGTAATACAGCTACTACGGTTACGCTTAAAAGTGATTTAGTTAAAGTCATGGTGATACCCTATTCATTAAGAATTTAGCAAGAGTATGCAAATACATGTATGAACAAACTATGAAGAGAGTGTTAAAAGCAGCGCATCTTGCTTGATTGTTAAACAGACCTCAAACTAATGTGCCGTTTTAATAAAAATGTCATACTACGCTGTGACAATTTAATGAATTTTACAAAGGATATTGGCGCAATGTTAATTGCTATTTTTAGACAATTTTTTTTACTAGGGTGCATGAGTTTTGGTGGCCCCGCTGCGCATTTAGGTTATTTTAAACGCCACTTTGTAGACTCGTTAAATTGGCTAACTAACACCCGTTACGCACAACTTATTAGTTTAAGCCAAGCATTACCAGGGCCAGGCTCTAGCCAAGTTAGTTTTGCTATTGGTGTTGAGCGTGCAGGAGTACTGGGTGGTATAGCTGCTTTTGTAGGCTTTACCTTGCCTTCGTTTTTAATTATGGTGCTGCTTGCGGTTAGTGCCCATCAGTTTGACGCTGTTTACTTTGCTATTATTGCAGGCTTAAAGTTATTTGCCGTTGTTATAGTCGCTGATGCAACACTTAGTATGGCTAAGAGCTTTTGTACAAGTGCTGCGCTTAAGTTACTTGCGGTAATGAGTACACTTGCCTTGGTGTTATTTCCAATGATGGGAACTCAAATAGCGATTTTAATCACCGCTGCAACACTAGGTGCTATATGGCCTTTATTAAAACTTGGCACAGTAGCAGACGATGTTAGCAGTAAAAACAGTAATATTAATTGGATTGCACTGGGGTTATTTGCGCTCTTACTTGGGGTTAGCTTTATTCCACTAGGGCATGAGTTTGCTTTGTTTACCCCTTTTTACCAAGCGGGTGCAATGGTGTTTGGCGGCGGACACGTAGTACTGCCGGTACTTCAAGCTGGCGTACCAGCATTGAGTGATGATCAGTTTTTAAGTGCTTACGCGAGTGCACAGGCAGTGCCAGGGCCAATGTTTACTATTGCTACTTACTTAGGCGCACAACTTACTACTGAGCAACCTTTAGTGGGTGCCCTTATAGCTACACTGCTTATATTTATGCCTGGTTTTTTACTTATACTGGCGCTTCAGAAGAATTGGATTAATTTGGCAAGTAAGCCACGTTTTGCAAGTTCAATAGCGGCGCTTAATGCAGCGGTAGTCGGTTTTTTAGCGGCCGCATTGTATTCACCAATTTGGACATCGGCTGTGCATAACCTTTGGCAGGTTGCGTTAGTAATAATTACATTTGCATGGCTGCGATTTAAAAAGCCACCTATTTGGTGGCTCTTAGCTTTATTTATTGCTGTGGGTCTTTTGCAGCACTATTTGCCATCACTCTAAATGTTGGCTTATCTGTTTGTTGCTCGTTAGGAGGGCTTAATTGCCCACTAACACTTTGATATGCCCTAAGCCCAAACACTGGCAATACTGCAAGTAAATGGTCCATTATTTCGGCTTGTAGATGCTCGTACGAAATCCAGCGTTTGTCTTCACTAAAGCAATAAAACTCAATCGGTAACCCGTGGTTCATTGGTTGTAGCTCTCGTACCATTAACGTAAGCGACGTATTAATTTTACTGTGCTGCTTTAAATAGCCCTCAGCATAGCGACGAAACAGCCCTAAATTAGAAACTTGAGCGGGTAATGTCGTCACTCGGATATAGTCATGAAGCGGAATAGCCGCATCTATTTGCTTTCTAAATTCATCACTTACTAAACAAATACTGTGCATATCTATATTAAGTGAACGTTTAATACGTCTACCGCCCGACTCTTGCATACCGCGCCAGTTTTTAAACGAACCCGCAACTAGCATATAAGTTGGAATAGTTGTTATGGTGTTATCCCAGTTACGTACTTTCACAGTGTTTAAACCCAAATCAATTACTTCACCATCGGCGCCGTAGTTTTCTACTTGAATCCAATCACCATAAGTTACTAGGCGATTTGCTGCTATTTGAATACTCGCTACAAAGCCTAAAATAGTGTCTTTAAATACTAATAACGTAACAGCTGCAATAGCACCAAAGCCAGAGAGAATATAAGTGGGTGACTTCTCAAGGAAAATACTTACAATTAAAATAGCACACACAATAAAGGTGATTAGCTTAACAACCTGAATTAAGCCCTGAATAGGGACTTCGCGTGCAAACTCCAATTGGTTATAAATAGAACCCGCAATACTTACAATACTGCTAAAAATAAAACCTACATGAATAATTAGTATAGCTTGGCCAACCGTTTTCAAAATTTCAGCGGTCAGCTCATTAACCGGATAAACACTGTCAAAGGTCGCCAAAAATAATACGCTGCAAAGCATACCTGCAATACGTCTATTAAGCTTATTAAGCATAGGCGACAACGAACCAATACGTTGAGGCGAAAGCTTAGTTACCACTTTTTGAATGCCTGGTAACATTAACCTACGAGTAAATAAGTAAACAATTAATAAAGAAAAAATCCCTATTGAAACTGCGGTAATAGAACTAAGAAAATCCGCATCGGGTACTTTTTCAAACCAAGGAGCTATTAACTCCTGTAGGTGGGTGTTGGTCATAGTGTTTCAATTTCCTTACTGATTTGTGGTTCAGGTAAATCTTGTTGAGCATAAATATCGGCAAGCTGCTGATCTTTCGCAACCCATAGCTCATTCACATAATGTTGAAAATTAGCTTTAAATACGTCATCGGTTTGATAGCTGCCCTGCATATTGTCATTAATGGGCGTTACGTCTATTGAAACATAAATAGAATCTAGCTCGCCTTTGAGTAAGTTCCGACAAACGTGATCTGTTTTACCGCTATACACTAAACTCGTATTTAGCATGGCATCAAATTGGTTGGCTAGCACTTCAAGCGCAAAAGCAATGCCACCCGCTTTGGGTTTTAATAAGTGCTTAAAAGGACTTTGCTGCAGATTATGCTTAGCTGGCGTAAAGCGTGTGCCTTCAACAAAATTAACGATGGTAGTAGGATAGTGACGAAAATTGCGACAGCTGTGCTTTGTGCGCTCTACATCCAACCCTTTCAATTTTGGGTTTTTAGCAAGCTGTGCTTTGCTTACCCGTTTCATAAACGGCATACCCATAGCCCACGCACCAGTGCCAATAAAAGGCACGTATTTTAATTCATCTTTTAAAAAAAACTTAGGGGCTGGTAATGCATGTAATGAGCTAAGCACGGTTATATCTAACCAACTCGTGTGATTACATATAAGTAAATACCAACTTTTTGAATTTAAATCGCCACTTATATCAACCACAATATTAGGACAACCTAGCCACAAGCCAAACCGATTGCCATTACACCACCCTCGATAAGCGCTGTGCAATAAAGAGTTAACAACAGACAAAGGCAGTAATAACTTAATAAGCCCTAGTACAAATACTAGCGAGCCAAAAAGCATTACATTAGAAAACAATACGCAGCCCACAATTAAGCCGTTAAGCCAATTTGGTAACCACTTTTTTAGCATAACTGTAAGCTCATATTTTTGCCTTTTATTTGGGGTGTTTTTCGAGCGATTGTAATGTTTGCTCTTTATTTTCCCATAAACGATTTAGCTCGCTTTGAAAGCGTACTCTAAATTCAGAATCGCCGGTGTAGTCACCAATAAGCTCTTCGCTTACAGGCCTTACATCCACGTGTACGTTGATATTTTTTACCTTACCACCTGCAAAATCCATGAATGTAGGAATGCCATCAGGGTAATGAATTGTAACGTTAACCACTTTAGTAATTTGCTCGCCCATCGCTTGCATTACAAAAGCAATACCGCCCGCTTTTGGTTTTAATAAATGTGGAAACGGGCTATTTTGGCGCGCGTGCTTTTGTGTAGTAAAACGAGTGCCTTCTACAAAGTTAACCACACTTACTGGCATCTCTTTAAATTTTTCGCAGGCTTTACGCGTGGTTTCTAAGTCTTTGCCACGCAGCTTTGGATTCTTTTTTAATTGGCTTTTACTCGTGCGAGTCATAAACGGAAAATCAAGCGCCCACCAACACAAACCTAGAATAGGCACGTAAATAAGCTCTTTTTTCAAAAAGAAGTTTAAAAATGGAATTTTACGGTTAAACACGCGCTGCAATACTAAAATATCGACCCAGCTTTGGTGATTTGCAATTACTAGGTACCAATCCTTCAGTTTAAGGTCTTCAAGGCCAGTTACATTAAGTTTAGTTGGCGTAAATAACTTTTGATTTAAGCTATTAAAGGTCACCCAAATAGTTGCAAATTGCTTTGCAGCCCAGCTCATAATCTTTTGTAGAGGCTTAATAGGTATAAGCTTTATAAGCCCACAAATAAAAATAGGCACAAACCAAAAAAGTGTGTTTATTGTGTAAAAAATAATACTAAATACACCGCGAATAACTGACATTACTTCCATTCCTTTAAACATTGCGCAGCCACTAATACTGCGCTTTCAGTTGCTTACAAATTAATCTTCAAAATAGGTATAGCCTTCAAGGCCTGCATTAAGCTCAGCTAAGTAACCTTCTTTGCACTGCGCTGATACATCAAGTTTATTAACTTGGTACGCAAAGTTGTCAGCTAAAATGGCGCTATCATAGTCAACAAACTTTAATACATCCTTAACGCTATCACCTTTTATAGCATTGGTTAACACATAACCTTCATCGTTAAGCTCTACATGCACTGAATCAGTGTCACCAAATAGGTTATGTAAATCGCCTAAAATTTCTTGATATGCACCCACCATAAACATCGCAATGTGGTATTGCTCGCCGTGTTTATATTCTGGTATTGGTAGGCTGGTTTCGATACCTGCGCCTTCAACGTATTCGCGGATTTGCCCGTCAGAGTCACAGGTAATATCTTGAATAATCGCGCGCTGAGTCAATGGTTGAGTTAAGTTTTCGATTGGCATAACCGGAAACAACTGCTGAATACCCCATACATCAGGCAATGACTGAAATAATGAAAAGTTAACAAAGAGTTTATCGGCAAGCTTTTCGTTTAAATCGTCGAGGACTTCACGGTGCGCGCGCGCGTTATTACTAAGCGATGCACGTACACGATGTAAAATAGTAAAGTAAAGCTGCTCTATTTTCGCCCACTCTAGCATGCTTACTAAGCCATGCACGTACTGATCGTGCGCTTCGCTAAATAAGTGCATAGCGTCGTGATAAATCTCAAGTGCCATACGCGGGTTTAAACGCTGTAAACACTGCCACATTTCATCAAGCACTAACGCGCTATTTTCAAGCGGTGGCTCTGGATTTAAATGATTGGGCGCTTTTTCTACGTCAATTACATCGGTAATTAATACCGCATGGTGAGCGGTTAAAGCGCGCCCCGATTCTGTGATAATGGCCGGATGCGTAAGGTTATGCTGATCGCACACTTCTGCAAATGCATTCACTACGTTACGCGCATACTCTTCTACGGTGTAATTCATTGAACACGCGCTGCGCGAGCCAGAGCCCTCGTAATCAACGCCTAATCCGCCACCCACATCAACGGTATTTAACGGTACATTTAATTGCGTAAGTTCAGCAAAGTGGCGTGCACATTCACGCAAAGCACGGTGAATATCACGAATGTTGGCAATTTGAGAACCAATATGAAAATGCACCATTTGCATTAAGTGCAGCTTATTATGCTTTTTCAGCACTTCAACAGCACTTAGTACTTGGCCTGCTGTTAAACCAAACTTGCCTTTTTCGCCGCCCGTGTTTTGCCACTTGCCTTTGCCTACTGAATTTAGGCGAATACGAATACCAATAGCAGGTTCAATGCCTAGGTTGTCTATTTCTTCAAGTAGTGTGGTTAGTTCTGAAAGCTTTTCTACCACAATTTTTACGCTGTGGCCCATTGCTTGACCAATACATGCTAAGCGTAAAAACTCACTGTCTTTATAGCCGTTACACACTATTGTGATTGGCTCTTTTGCTACGCCCAAAATAGCCATAAGTTCTGGCTTTGAGCCTGCTTCTAGGCCAACAAGCCCGCTTGGATGCGCTAATAGCTTACTTACTACAGAACGTTGCTGATTTACTTTTATTGGGTAAACACAGGTGTATTTTCCGTTATATTCACGATTTGCTCGCGCTTGCGTAAACGCGTTAGTAAGTGTGTCTACACGATTTTTTAAAATATCAGTAAAGCGTACTAAAACCGGCAACGTTAAACCTTGTTGCTTAAACTGCTCAGTTAATTGCGTTAAAGAAATGGCCGGTTTTGTTTGGTCGCCATCTGGGTAAGCCACCAGTTCGCCTTGTGCGTTAATATCAAAATAACCATCACTCCAATGAGCAACGTTATAAGTGGCGCGTGCTGTTTCTAAACCCCAGGTCATGGCAACTCTTCTTTAGTCAATTAGGTATAAAGGCGCATTTTAATACGTCACTATCCACTAGGCTAACAAAAATTGAACTTTCACTCACTCCTAACTAACTTTATTCGTCAAATCAGTTAAAATGTCATTGAGCAAAACGCCAAGCACTGGCAGAATTGCCCCTTTTTTCATACTCAACCTAAAAAGTGTAATAGTAACTATGGCAAATTTAGATCAAAGTAAGTGGTTTACTGAAATTAGCGACCGCGATGGCAGCGCATTTTCATTACGTATTAATAAAAAGTTAGATGAAAAACAATCTCCTTTTCAAAAGGTAGAAATGTTTGAAACCACAGACTTTGGTAATTTAATGATCATCGACGGGTGTACTATGGTAACAACCCGCGAAAACTTCTTTTATCATGAGATGATCAGCCACCCTGCACTTTTAGCGCACCCAAACCCTAAAAACGTCGTTATTATTGGCGGCGGCGACTGCGGTACTTTACGCGAAGTATTAAAACACCCAGGCGTAGAAACTGTAACGCAAATAGATATAGACGAAGTAGTAACGCAAATGTCGTTAAAATACTTCCCAGAGCTTTGTGAATCTAACAACGACGCCCGTGCAACGGTTATGTTTGACGACGGTATTAAATACATGCGCGAAGCCGCTGGCGAATCTATCGACGTGGTTATTGTTGATGGCACCGATCCGGTGGGTCCAGGTGAAGGTTTATTTAATCATGCGTTTTACACAAGCTGTTTAGATGCACTGCGCCCAGGTGGTATTTTAGTGCAACAAAGCGAATCACCTCTTATGCATATGCCATTATTAGTTGAAATGCGCGAAGCAATGCTAAGCGTAGGCTTTAACGATTTACAAACACTGCCATTCCCGCAACCAATTTACCCAAGCGGTTTATGGTCGGTAACACTTGCACGTAAATCACAAGCATTTGACGGTTTTAGAGAAGACGGCGCAGCACAAATAGCTGAGCAAAGTGAATACTACAACAGCGGTATTCATCATGGTGCACTCGCTACACCTAACTACATGAAACGCGCTTTTGATAAAAAATAATACTAATTCACTTTAGGCTTTGTTGACTTCTCAAGGTTAAAATTGCATTAAAAAAGGGACTTTTAAAGTCCCTTTTTATATTTATAATGACTATTCAAACTGAACTCGAGCTAACAAACAACATAAGTACAGTTATATTTTAAAACCTTAAAGAGCTATCTAACCAAATAATCAGCTTATTTAAACTTTAAATCGATGTACTAAGTGATTTAGCTCATCAGTCAATTGTTCCATTTTTTTAGATACATCCTCAGTAGTTCGAGCAAGCGCCCCCCCTTCTAAAGTTTGATCGTTTAATGATGATAGGTTTTGACTTATTTCATCTGCAACCGTTGTCTGCTCTTCAGTCGCTTGCGCTGTTTGCATCGCCATATCATTTACTTTAGTAGACGAGCTTTGCATTGCATTAAGCACATCATTAGTTTGACTAAACGAACCAACCGCATCATCTGCAAATTGCTTACCTTCATCTATCGCTTTAATTGATTGTTCTACGCTCGTTGCAAATTGCTCTATCATTTTTTGAATATCGTTTGTGCTTACTTGCGTGCGTGTAGCCAATGTTCTTACTTCATCTGCTACCACAGCAAAACCTCTGCCATATTCACCAGCTCGCGCGGCTTCAATAGCAGCATTAAGCGCCAGCAGATTTGTTTGCTCTGCAATTGCACGAATAACCTCAAGTACTTTGGCAATGTTATCAGAACTTTGTTGTAGCTCTGTAGAGCGCGCCATAGCTTGCTCCATATTTTGCGACAAAGAAATAATACGAGAACTAGAGTGCGCAACCGCTGTTAGTCCTTGCTGAGCTAAATTTAACGATTTATCAGCTTCTGTTGATGATTGCTGAGCAACACCTGCAACTTCTCTACTTGCTACACTCATCTCATGCACTGCACTTACTATTGACTCAGAGGCTTGGCTGAGCGTTTGATTTACAGCATTGTTTTTATTTGCAACCTGACTTAACTCACCTCCTAATTCACTTAGTTCTTTTGATTGCTCTAAAATATCGCGAATTAATTGCTGTAAGTTGTCGAGAAAACGATTGAACTGCGTTGCAAGTTCAGAAAATTCATCTTTAGACGTTATAACGATCCTGCCAGTTAAATCGCCATCACCAGAGGCTATATCGTTAATACGAGAAGTTACATAGTTAATTTGCTGTGTTAATTGCTTAGGAATAAGGTAACTAAACCAACACGCCACTAATAAAATTAATATGACAAAAATAAGCATAGTTAACTTAGTTGAAGCAATTGTGTCTGATAGTTTTTGAACTTCTTCAACCGATGTTTGCTCTGCTAATTCACCAGCTTGATCAAGCGTAGCTCTTAATTCGTCAAATGCTTTTTCTGATTGAGACTGTTTTTTTAGATTTGTTTTATCATTCATATAGGCCAGTGAAGCGTTTAACCAAGTATTATAAGTATCATCAAAACCGCGAAGCCCATTTATAGCTTTTGGATAATCCGATAACAAAGCTAAGTACTGCTCTAACCTTTGCGTTACTTGCTCAGCATTTTCTTTATGCTCTTGCAAATAAGCTTCTTTATTGTCGTTATGTGCGACTAAATTTAACTCAGCAACCTTTGCTTGATACAAATCCCTGTCGGCACTCAAAGCAAGAGACACAGCCTTAATAAATTTATCGGATTGCACATCTAATGCATTTTTTTGTAAGTTAATTAAGTATGAATACCCAATAATTAACGACAAGATAGCAATACCTAAAATAACAATAGGAAAAGAGACTTTGACGCGGATACTATTCAAATTCATTAATTACTCCAAAAAAAAAACATATTTAATACCTACCTTTTTGATAATAAATCTAGTTTATAAAACCTAAAATCGCCATTGAGCGTTTAGCATTATTTGCTGCTGCGAGATTCGTTCATTAAATCCAATTGGCTCTCTATTTTTTGCAACACTTTTAAGTGCAGAACCTTCAACCCCTATTTGTAGTTTATTAGTGAGCTGGTAGCGCCATGTTGCGGTTAAACCTTCCCCATTGCTTGCATTAGGATCAAACGCAGTGGTGTCGTTATCTGTCACTTTAAAGTAATCGTAGCGTACAGAAACTCGATGCTTGCCTTCTTTATGGCTTAACATTAAATAATGGCTGTAAAAGGCATTATCTATTAAAGCATTAGCGCCCATTTCGGTTTTACCATTAAGTACCTGTGCTATAAAGCGGGTTTTATTATTAAACTTATAAAGCCAAGCGGCGCTTGTAAAGCGAGTATCCCAAGCATACTGCCCTGTACTAATATTAAGCGTGGTTGGGTCGCCATTATTGTTGTAATAATAAATTCGAAATTGTGATTTTTTTAAGTAATCCCAGTGTACGCCAGCGTAATAGCCAAAACGTCCGTCTACTTCTTCAAACGGTAAAACCTGATTAGCTTGCCAGCGTAATTCATACGTATTTAATGCCGCTACAGGCGCAAATTTAACACTTTCGTTAAATGTAGTTTGCCTATCGTGTAATGCAAAACCACGCCAAGCAAGTAAAGTACCGGCAGGGTCATTGCCTTTAAATGTAGCACCTACAAAACTAAAGCTATGAGCGCTGTTAAAACGTTTTGCTGGGCGCTTAATAGTTATCTCTGCGCCAACAGTGCGTACTTCCTCGCCTATCCAGCTATTAATAGCTGAGTTTGTATAGTTATAAGGAGAAGTCCACCCTATATCAGGGTTTTCAAGCGACATAAGTGGATAAAAGCCCCCTACACGCACATGCCATTTATAGTTGCTGTTAGATAGCGGCTGATACTTTACATAAGCTTGCGTAAAACCAAGGCCAACGTCAGGATCTTGATTCGCATTTAACACCCCATGAGCCGACCAACTAGATGCTAAATCAACATTAAAATTTAAAATACCTTGGGATAAAATAAGTTCGTCGCTTTTAGTATCGTGCCGATATAGCCCAAGGCCGCCCTCTTGAAAGCTACGTATATCGTCACCCTGCACGGCTCTAATTTGTAACAAGCCTTTTACTTGTGCATACAATGCATTACTAAAACATAAAGCACCGGCTAAAAATATCAGCCTCGTTAAACGATTAATAGTCATCAAATTCATCCGTAGCAAAGTCAATTTGCTCCGCAATTTCCTGCTTTACTTTATAAGTGATCGGGTTAGTAGCCACAGTAACAGTTTGAGATTCAACCTTACTAATATCACTAAACCCAGAATGCCAAACACTTAACGTGTATTCGCCTACATTGGCATTTAAATCAACATGACCATTTTCATCAGTGATTGCAAAAATAGTACTATCGACCACCACAATATAACCTAACATCCAATCATGAATATTACAGCCAAGCTCAACAACCCCTGTTTGATCAAAAGTAATGGGCGCTTTTGGGTGCTCCTTATATAGCTTTAATTCAAATGTTTTAGCTTTAGAAAATGAATAAACGTGATGCATGATTGAGTCCCCATTCGGAAACTCTACCTTTGCATTTTGTGGGACAACTAAAATACGCGGCTTAAATTCTCGATTTTGCTGGGTCATCGCATAAGGTGCTTCTGGAGGAATAATGCTAGAGGAGTCTCCTGCAGTTAGCCACACAACAGCATTAGGTAATGGGCCATTATTAGCATTTTTAATTGTTATATTTGCTGCAAAAACTCCAGTACTAACACTTAGTAAAAATACACAAAGTAAGCTTTTTATCATTTTCTTGTCGCTATTATCAATTTGTTTACATTATAGACCGATTAAACCACTAAATTCTTTCTATTTTTTAAAACATTGAATACGTATGTAGGCAGTCGTATTAATCATCAACAGTCATTATCCTTAAATGTCACCACCGACTCATCTAAGGACACACCATGAGAATCCCTACACTTGTGCTTTTAGCCTTTGCTAGTAATAGCTACGGACAAACTGTAGAGCTAAAATCGCCAGACACACAAATAACAGTAAGCATCTCAGACGAAAACAACACGCCAAGCTACGCAATAAAATTTAAAAACAAAGCGGTTATAAACAAATCTTTACTGGGGTTTGAATTTAAAACACAAGCAGCTTTTAGCGATGGCTTTAAAATTAAAAGCATTGAACAACAAAGCGTTAACTCACAGTGGCAACAACCTTGGGGCGAACGCCAAAACGTTGTTGACGAATATAACGAAGTAGCCGTTACCTTTACAAAAAACGAGCCAAATAAAGGTACCTACACTATTCGATTTAAAGCATTTGATAGTGGTGTAGGTTTTAGATACGAAGTGCCACAACAAACCGGCTTCGAACATACAGAAATAACCAAAGAGCTGACTGAGTTTGCAATAAACAATAGCCATGATGCAACAGCATGGTGGATACCTGCTCGTGGCTGGAACCGCTACGAATATGTTTACAACACTACTCCACTTAACGAAGCTCCACTAGCTCACACACCATTTACGTTTAAAACAAGTGACGGTACTCATATTAGTATTCATGAAGCCGCTCTTGTTGATTACGCGGGTATGGTGCTTAATCAGCGCCGTCCAGGCACATTTACAGCAGACTTAACCCCTTGGTCAGATGGTGTTGCCGTTAAAAAACAAGGTGCTTTTAAAACACCATGGCGCACCATTCAAATAGCCGACAGCGCTGTTGGCCTAGTTAATTCAGATATAATACTAAATTTAAACGAGCCTAATAAACTCGGTGACGTGTCGTGGGTTAAACCTGGCAAATACGTCGGTATTTGGTGGGGTATGCATATAAACACGCAAACTTGGGGTAGCGGTAAAAAACACGGCGCCACTACGCAAACCACAAAATACTATATGGATTTTGCAGCGCAGTATGGTTTTGATGGCGTACTCGTTGAAGGCTGGAATATTGGCTGGGATGGCGATTGGTACTTTAATGGCGATGTATTTAACTTTACCAAACCGTACGATGATTTTGATATAACAGCGCTTGCTCAATACGGCAAAGAAAAAGGCGTACATCTCATTGGCCATCACGAAACATCAGGCAATGTAAGCAACTACCGAGACCAAATGGAAGATGCCTTTACACTTTACGAAAAATCAAACGTCAGCCAAGTAAAAACAGGTTATGTAGCCGATGGCGGAAATATAAAACGTATAGACAAAAACGGTATTGCGCGCCATGAATGGCATGACGGCCAATTTATGGTTAACGAATACCTTCATAACGTAAAGCTTGCGGCTAAACATAAAATTAGCATCAATACGCACGAGCCAATTAAAGATACAGGCCTGCGCCGTACTTACCCAAACTGGATCGCGCGCGAAGGTGCACGCGGGCAAGAATATAATGCATGGGGTTCGCCTCCTAACCCACCAGAACACGTACCAATGCTTGCCTTTACCCGCATGCTCTCTGGCCCTATGGACTTTACGCCAGGTATTTTTGATATGAGCTTTAATGGTTTAGGAGGCGATACAAACCGCCCACAAACTACACTTGCCAAACAACTTGCACTTTATGTTGTGTTGTATAGCCCAATTCAAATGGCTGCCGACTTACCTAAAAACTATTTGGCTAAGCCCGACGCATTTCAATTTATTCAAGACGTACCAACAGATTGGCAGCAAAGTATTGCCATTGATGGCGAAGTAGGCGACTTTATTGTATTTGCCCGTAAAGAACGTAAAAGCACTAAATACTCAGGAAACGATTGGTACCTAGGTGCTGTTACTGACGAGAAAGCCAGAACAATTGAGGTAAAGCTCGACTTTTTAGAGCAAGGTAAAAAGTTTGAAGCGCAAATTTATCAAGATGGTAAAAACGCAGAGTGGAAAAACAATCCATACGATTTAAATATCGAAAAACATGTAGTCACGGCAAGCGATAAACTAACCTTAAAACTCGCTACCAGCGGCGGCACAGCCATTCGCTTTAGGGCACTTTAATTTTTTATTATTATGCCTGCACCGTTTACGGAGCATTGGTAGATTTAAACCTACCAATGCTCTAACTAAGGCATGTTTGGTATTTATGCCAATTCACTTAATTATTATAAAACAACAAAAGCCCTGCCTTATTCTTTAAAAAGTTGAATTTAACAAATTATCAACAATAATTAACGCGATACAAGTGAACTACCAAACTAATAAAAATAAGGGCGTAATATTACAGTGTCAATTAAACCAAAACTTATTATGTTTGCTGCCCTAATTGGTTGTAGCAACGTACGCTCTGATACTCTTGATATTGCTGCACTCGACTTCTGCCCGTACGTTTGCAGTGATACCTCCGATAATAATTCCATAGGCTTTGTATTAGAGCTAGAAAAAATAATCTTAGAACGTGCAGGCCACCAAGTAAATTTTTATATAGTCCCTTATTTACGCTCTTTAAAAGGAACAGAGAGTGGAAAGTATGATGCTGTAGCTATAAGTAACGACAGTAGTTCAAAAGTAAATATATGTTCTAAAAACACTGTAGGCCCGATGATATATAGCTTTTACGTCAAAAAAGGCACTCAATGGCGTTACAATGGGATGGAGTCTCTAAAGTTAATAAGATTTGGCGTTATTGCAGGCTACGATTTTTCACCAATATCTCCTGAAGTTCAAAGCTACTTTGAAGAAAACCGCGATAACGAGCAGCTAATTCAGGTTCATCATGGTTCAGAAGATCTCATTTATCGCTTGTTTAAAAAACTGAAATTAGGCCGAATCGATACATTTAGTGAAGCTGCCTATGTAGCCGATTACAAACTACAAAAATATGGTCTGCAAGATAGCTTTGAAAAAGCAGGTCAGTTTGACAAAATACTATGGGGTAGGATGTGCTTCTCACCTAAAAACCCTAAAGCACATGAATATGCTCAACTTATAGATACTGGTATGCAGGAGCTCAGAAAATCTGGTGACCTTAAAAAAGTAATGCAAAAATATGGCTTATACGTTTGGGAGCCCGAGTAATACTTTTAACGGGCTTTATTTAAAAGCACAGAGCCAACCATGCTTTAGCTTACTTTGATACTGCAGGAGTTGATACCTTGATTGGCAAATATACTTGTGCACTTAAACCGCCTTCTGGGCGGTTTTCTAGTTTTACTTTACCGTCATGCATATCAACAATGCGTTTAATAATGGCAAGGCCTAAGCCACTACCTTCACTTCCGCGAGCTGCATCGCCTTGTTTAAAGGGCTCAAACACAGACTCTAGTTCGTTTTCAGGAATACCGGGGCCATTATCGTTTACAGCGATAACTACATACTTTTTGTTTGAATTAAAGTAGCTAAGTACTTCAATATCGCCCTCAGAATAACGCAGCGCATTACCAATCATGTTGGTAATTACACGTTTAATAGCTACAGAGCTTAAGGGTATATTGCCTATATTTGGATTACTTTTAAACGTAATAGTACGTTGATGCTGAAGCTCAGAATTAACAACCTCGGCAACTAAAGCATTTATATCTTCGCAGCTTAGTTCTTCACGTTTATGGTGGCGTAAATACTCAATAAACTGATCGATAATCCCGTTCATATCTTCTATATCGTAAATAATACCTTCACGAAGATAGTCATCTTCATCAACCATCATTTCGGTGGCTAAACGGATACGCGTAAGCGGCGTACGTAAATCATGCGATACACCAGCCATTAGTAAACGGCGGTCGTTTTCAAGTGCGGCAATTCCGCGCGACATTTGATTAAACGCGCGCGTTACTTCTATTACTTCTGTTGAGCCTTCTTCTTCTAATTTGGTAGAAAAATCGCCTTTACCTACTTTCACTGCAGCTTGTTGCAGTGCTTTTAATGGCCTATTAAGGTGCCTTGCAAACAACCACCCACCCAGCACACTTAAAAAGCCAATACTTGATAAGTAAAAAGTTAAAAACTCTAAGTTATTCTCTTTAAAACCTTTAAGCGGTACTTTTACCCAATAACCTGGCGCTTGCGGTGCTTCAACCCAATAAATCAATGGATCAGTTTGGCTAATACGTACACGAGAATAACCACCAAGTTGCTCAGTCATACTACGCGATAGCATAGAATATTCGCGGCTTTGTCCAAGCCCTTGACGCATTGCTTCGCGCTGCGTCATCACTTCGATGCCGGTAATTTCAAAAAACTTCGCAGATACTTCGTCGTTTATTTCAACGCCATCTTCCCAGTCAATAAATACCGTTTTAATTTGCTTAGCAAGCATCAAGTTAACTTGCTCAATAGTTGGTTTTACAACATAAAAACTAACCGTAACATAAGACACTATTTGATTTATTAGCAACAAAGCCGCCACTAAAAAAACAGTTTGCCCAAAAGCACTGCGCGGAAACATGCCCATAAATATTACTTTTCACCGTCGGGAACAAACACATACCCCAAACCCCAAACGGTTTGAATATATCGAGGATTAGCAGCATCTACTTCAATCATGCGGCGAAGTCGCGACACTTGCACATCAATACTTCGCTCAAGCGCACTGTAATCACGTCCACGCGCCAAGTTCATTAGCTTATCGCGGCTAAGTGGCTCACGCGGATGCAAAACAAGCGCTTTAAGCACTGCAAACTCACCACTGGTAAGCGATATTGTTTTATCCCCTTCACTCATTTCGCGCGTTGCTAAATTAAGGGTGAATTTACCAAAAGCGATTAAGTTTTCTTCAGCAGCAGGAGCACCTGGCACTTCTTTTGCGCGGCGGCGTAAAATTGCTTTTATGCGAGCAAGTAGCTCACGTGGATTAAATGGTTTTGGAATGTAATCGTCAGCGCCAAGTTCAAGACCAATAATACGGTCTACTTCGTCGCCCTTTGCAGTAAGCATAACAATAGGAATTTCATTTTCTTTTTGGCGTAGGCGGCGGCAAATAGATAAGCCATCTTCGCCTGGGAGCATTAAATCGAGAACCATTAAGTGAAAGTTTTCGCGCTCTAGGAGTCTATCCATTTGCTCCGAGTTTCCTGCGGTTCTAACAATAAAGCCTTGCTCTACTAAGTAACGTTCAAGCAAACTGCGTAAGCGCATATCGTCATCAACAACTAATACTTTTGTGGTCTCGTGTCCCATAATCTCTTTCTTATTTTTATATCCAATTACTAGTTAATATAAATGAAAAACTTAATAATCAAAAACTAATTACTTGCTTAGATTGTTACTGAACATTTCAAAGCTTCCTTACTCGTATTTTATTACATTTTACGCTCGACAAGTTTTGGCAAATTTAATAACGTGCACACCATTAGAGTTAATAAAGAATTGGCCATGAAAACAAATTTAGTTACCCGCGAAGGTTACTTGCAATTACAACAAGAGCACGATCAACTATGGAACGTAAAACGCCCAGAAGTAACAAAAATAGTTAGCTGGGCAGCCAGCCTCGGAGATCGCTCTGAGAACGCAGACTATCAATATAACAAGCGATTGCTGCGCCAAATTGACCGCCGAGTACGCTACTTACGCAAACGCATACCAGATTTAAAAATTATTGACTACTCTCCGGTGCAAGATGGAAAAGTATTTTTTGGTGCATGGGTTGAAATTGAAAACGAAGAAGGTGATGTTAAAAAGTTCAGAATTGTAGGTCCTGATGAAATTTACGACCGTAAAGATTACATATCAATAGACTCACCTATGGCGCGTGCGTTGATTAAAAAACAAGTGGACGACGAATTTGAAGTGACCACTCCTCAGGGAAAAAAGCAGTGGTATGTAAACAGTATCGATTACCAAAAAAAGAAATAAAAAGTTTTGATTCAGATCATGTTAACTTTTGATTGTGTAAATTAAAGCAATAAGCTATAACTGAATTATTCAAGTTGATTTGTTTAATTTGAAAGCAGTTAATTAAGGTCGTGATTATGTCAAACATGGTACAGCGCATATTTAGTAATGCCGTATTGTTTGCACTTTTAATGAGTGTAAGTTTAACGCTGCATGCCAGCAACACTGACGTAAACCTTGATAACGCTAAACTATCTAATCACTTTATTACTTGTGATATTCCTGACCAAGCAAACCTCGATTTTGACGTGGACTCTCACGTTAACACTATTACCTTTAGGTCGCCTCAACCACTTCCTAATGTCGTAGATTCTTTTTATAAGAGCACTAATCTAAACAGACCTTTTAGCACTGCATACCAACGCGGACCACCTAGCTATTTAATTTAATTCATTATTTTACAACTTAATTAAATTTTATAACTACTAAGGTGACTACTATGTCTAACTTTAAAGAATTACGTACCCAAAATATTTCTCATGGCGTTATTGCTAGCACATTTGCAGATGATCAACCATTAATCGATTTATCTTCTCCAGCGCTAAAAATGGTGAATAACTTTACTCAAAAAACACCTATTCGTGCAGAGCATGGAACAACGATTACAGATGCACTTAAACAAGTAAGTGCACAACAATCTGACTTTGTTTTAGTAACAGACGAACACCAAAAATTAATTGGCCTAGTTTCTAGCGCCGATTTACAAAGCTCTAAAATTACTATTATTGCAGAGCGCTTAAATATGCAACGAAGCGAAGTAAGCTTACGTGACATTATGACACCAGTTAACCGCCTTACAGGTGTAAGTATGCAAAGCTTAAGCTACGCATGCATTGGTGATGCGCTGCAAACGATGGAGCATCAGGGCACAATGTTTTTATTAGTTACAACAGCGAGTAACGAAATTTGTGGTTTAATTTCAGCTCGCCAAATAGCTAAAACATTACATATTCCTGTACATATTTCACCTATTGCTCACTCTTTCAGTGAGGTATTAGAAAACATTGAGCACCCTCACTAGGGCGCTCTTTTAGTTGAATTGATTTGCTCCCGACCCAACCATCTTAAAGCAAGTAAAATAGCTTGCTTTAAGAGCTTTTCATTACTACCTCCTGTGATATTATTCAAGCAATTAACAGCGCCAGTAACACGCTTCTGGTCTTATTTTATTGTATAAAAAGGTTTTTGCATGAGCGATATCTCTGCACGTTTAGCCGGTGAGTTAAACGCACAGCAGCAACAGGTTGTTGCTGCAACAAAGTTACTTGATGAAGGCGCAACTGTTCCTTTTATTGCCCGCTACAGAAAAGAAGTTACAGGCGGCCTAGACGACACCCAATTACGCCTTTTAGAGCAGCGTTTATCGTATTTACGTGAACTAGAAGAGCGCCGTAGTTTTATTTTATCGACAATCGAATCGCAAAATAAATTAACGCCAGAGCTAAGTGCCGATATAACCAATGCACAAAGTAAAACAGAACTTGAAGATTTATACCTACCATATAAAGCTAAGCGCCGCACTAAAGGCCAAATAGCAATTGAAGCTGGTTTAGAGCCTCTTGCAGATGCACTATTTAAAGATGCTAACCTTGACCCAGAGCAACAAGCGGAACAGTTTGTAAGTGCTGAAAAAGGTTTTGCAGATACAAAAGCGGTACTTGAAGGCGCTAAATTCATCTTAATGGAACGCTTTGCTGAAGACGCAAAATTACTTGCTAAATTTAGAAGCCACATTAGCCAAAATGGCGCAATTGAAAGTACTGTGATTAAAGGCCAAGAGCAAGCCGGTGCAAAATACCGTGATTACTTTGAGCATCAAGAACTTCTTAAAAAAGTACCTTCTCACCGTGCGCTTGCAATGCTTAGAGCTCGAAATGAAGGTGTACTTCAGTTAAATATAAACCCAGAGCCTAGTGCAGAAAATTCAGCACAATTATGTGCAAACATGATTGCTGAGCATTACCGTTTAGATATTAAATATAAAGCGGCAAGTCCTTGGTTATTAAACGTTGTTCAATGGGCGTGGAAAGTTAAGCTAGGGTTACACCTAGAGAATGAGTTTTTTGCAGCAATGCGCGAAAAAGCTGAAGCCGGGGCAATAGATGTATTTGCTAAAAACTTAAAAGATTTATTAATGGCTGCACCTGCAGGCCCTCGTACTACTTTAGGTCTTGATCCAGGCCTTCGTACTGGCTGTAAGATTGCCGTTGTTGATAGCACAGGTAAATTACTAGCTACACAAACTATTTTCCCTCATGCACCACAAAATCATTGGGATAAATCAGTGCGTACGTTAGAGCAACTTTGCCGTCAGCATAAAGTTGAGCTAATTGCGATTGGTAACGGTACTGCATCACGCGAATCAGATAAGTTGGTTGCAGAGCTTATCAAAGCAAACAGCGAACTTAAACTTAGTAAAATTATGGTTAGCGAAGCAGGTGCATCGGTTTACTCAGCTTCTGAATTTGCAGCTAATGAATTTCCAGATTTAGATGTTTCTATACGAGGGGCTGTCTCTATTGCACGCCGCCTTCAAGATCCTCTTGCTGAACTTGTTAAAATTGAGCCAAAATCAATTGGTGTTGGCCAATACCAACATGATGTATCGCAAAGCCAATTAGGCCAGAGCCTTATTTCAGTAGTTGAAGACTGTGTAAACTCAGTAGGCGTAGATTTAAACATGGCCTCGGTACCCTTACTTACACGCGTATCTGGCTTAAACAAAACATTAGCGCAAAATATCGTTAATTATCGCGATGCTAACGGCACATTTACTAAACGTAGTGAGCTTAAAAAGGTTGAGCGTTTAGGGCCAAAAGCATTTGAACAAGCGGCTGGTTTTTTACGTATTAACAATGGTAGCGATCCACTAGATAACTCATCAGTACACCCTGAAGCTTATCCTGTTGTTAAACGCATTTGTGAACGCAATAGCTTAGATGTCAGTAACCTAATTGGTAACAGCGACTTTTTAACTAAACTTGCTGCTAACGATTACACTGACGAAAAGTTTGGCTTACCAACCGTTACCGACATTATTACTGAGCTTGATAAACCTGGTCGAGATCCTCGACCTGAATTTAAAACAGCTGAGTTTAAAGCCGGTGTTGAAAAAATTAGTGACCTAAAACCAGGTATGATTTTAGAAGGCGTGGTTTCAAACGTTGCTAATTTTGGTGCGTTTGTTGATGTAGGTGTTCACCAAGATGGTTTAGTGCATATTTCAGCAATCACGAATAAATTTATATCAGATCCGCGTGAAGTTGTTAAAGCTGGTGATATTGTAAAGGTTAAAGTTGTTGAAGTAGACGCTGCACGTAAACGCATAAGCTTTACTATGCGCTTAGATGACGATATTGACACAAGTAATAAGTCAGCAGCTCCAGCTACGCAAAAGCCACAAGCACGTGCTAATAATTCGCAACCTCGCGCTGCAAAGCCTAAACGTGACAACGGTAATGCGTTAATGGGCAATGCATTTGCCGATGCGTTCGCTAATGCTAAAGTAAAAAAATAATACTTGTACAACTAAACTAAAACGAAAAAAACCGCGTAAGCGGTTTTTTTGTGGTTATGTTTTGCTAATTATTAACTTAACGCTGAAAAACTACTTTGGCTCGCTGGCGATGTAGCCATTTGATAAAAGTTAGCAATACGCCCCGCCCGTGCTTCAACATCGGCATCACGTGTTTGCTCGTCACTTTTAGCTGTTTTTGTATCGCTGCTTTCATCGCTAGAGAATGACGCTTCAAGTTTACTTTTTGCGTCTTCGTCGTCTTCTTTTTCAGGTTGTGCAAGCTCAGCTTGAGCCGCTGCTAGCTTTTGCGTAGCATCTGCAGCAATAGAGCGATCAGCTCCTGAAGGCTCTGCAGGCGCTAATGCGGCAGCGCGTACCGTTTGCATTTTGTCTATAGTCGCTTGCGGGTCACCCGGAATTTCTGATACATCTATTTGTACTTCTCCGCCAACTGCGTAGTTAGTACCATCTGGGCCACGTTGATACTCATAACTTGGCGAGCCAGCATATTGCCCGCCTACAGAAGCGTGTGCTTGTTCGTGTATTCGTACTTCAGTATCCCGTGCTTTTAGTTCTGTAATTTGTTGTTGTTCTTGTTCTAATTGCAGCTCTTCTTGCTCAGATTCTTTTTTCTCAATTGCTTCACTTTCTTGCTCAGTGCCCTCAGGGTTTTCTGAGTTTCCATCGCGCTGCTGAACTGACTTTTCGTCTGCTATTTTTCCCGTTGCGCTATACGTCGCACCATCGCTACTACCTGGCAATTTTGCTTTTTCAGCATCACTTTGCGCTTTGGTTTCTGTGTTGCTTGCGCTACTAGATGCGGGAGCCGGAATAACTTCGCGTAGTTGGTTGTCACGCCGTGCGGTTTCCGTATAAACATTTGCGGTGTTTATATTGATAGACGGAAATGGCGTGACAATATTCATAATACTAAACTTTAATATCGATTAACGTGCCAAGTACATCATCGGCCGTTTGAATTGATTGCGTATTTGCCTTGGCATTAAACTCTTCAACTTTTAAGTTAACAAGCGCTTCATCAACACGAGCTGGTTGTGCTACTGGTGCAGTAATCGCTTCTTCAGGGCGTGCTGCCGTAAGCTGACGTTGCTGCGCTAATTGCGCGTCATCTTGTTGTTCTATACTGGCACGGTTAATCTCAGCACTGGCTTTTTCAATACCTTGGCTAGCTCGGTTAAACCCTTCTATACCACTATTAAATACTGATCCGATTGGCATATTAAAACCTCCACCAAATAAATATTGTTTAATTATCGCTCAGGTTCTGCTCAAAATAAAGCTTTAAACAGCGCTATTCTTAGCTCTATTTTAAAGCATTGATTTAACGACAGATAAAAACTCACTTTTATGAGAAATAAATGGTGCATGAGATGCTTTATCTAGTACTTCATATTCAAACTCAGTATTTAGTGCTGACATTTTGCTAATTGATTTATAAGGTACTAAAGCATCAAGCCGGCCAAATACTCCTCTAATAGGGACTGGGCAATGAGTAAATAAGTCACGTAAATCGTCGTTTTGTAAAATATCTAAACCAGCACTCAGTGCATCGCTTTGGGGTGCGCGGTACTGATTTAGCAATTGTTTAAGCTGCTTTATATCATCACGCGCCGACTCGCTACCCATTGCTTGAATAGCTAAGAAGCGCTCTATTGTTTTTTCTCGATGATTAACTAACTGCTCTTTAAACTGCGCCAATACATTCGCTTTTATTCCAGGCCAATTATCTGCCTCTGCAAAAAAAGGAGTCGATGCTATTAAAATAACTTTAGATACCTTTTCAGGCCAATGTTTAGCAATATAAAGTGCAAATAATCCACCTAACGACCACCCCATTAAAATGCTCTTCGGCTTTAATTGCTTACTCAAAATTTCTGCTGCATCATGCAAAGTATAAGGGCTTGGGCACACATCGCTATTACCAAACCCAGGTAGGTCATGGCTACGTACATTTCCTGAATATAAAAACTCAAGTTCTGGCTGTACTAACTGCCATACGCCCTGATTCATTCCCCAACCATGTAATAACACTAACTCATTTTGCATATTTGCCTAACCTTTACCAAACTTAGGCTCATCATAACGTTTAGAAAGGCGATTGCAATGCAAGGAGCGAGTCTGTGAAACAAGCCGTTTTAAATTGGTTATTTCCCTCTTATTGCGTGCAGTGTCAAAACTCGATTGCGACCTCTTTAGGGCTATGTGATTATTGCCTTGAAGATTTACCATTGTTTGATTTTAGTAAGCATACGAGTTTATTGCATCGACCTGATATTATTGAGATGTTTCCTAATTGCGAGTTTGATAAATTATTTGCATGCGCTTTTTATCAGCCTCCCTTTGAGCATTGGCTTAAAAGGCTAAAATTTAATAATCAAATTCATTATAAAAAGGCATTGCAGCAAATTATACAAAAACAGTTAACGCAGTTTTTTGAGCAAAGCCCTAACTTGCCAGATACCTTTATTATTTTACCTCTTCATAAAAGCCGCTTTATTACTCGTGGATTTAATCAGGTAAGCCAAGTTTGGCAACCCTGTTTAGCTAATTACGCCCCACTAAGTAATGTTCTTATTCGCGATAAAAAAACACAAGCTCAGTCGGAGCTATCCAAAGCAAAGCGTATAAGAAACTTAAAAAATGCCTTTATTTGTACACAGGATATGGCCGGTAAAACAGTCGCTATTGTTGATGATGTGATGACGACAGGGGCAACATTAAACGCAGCTACTAGTGCACTAAAACAAGCAGGCGCTAAACAAGTGTGGGCTTTTACAACTTGCTTAACGCCTATTTAATTATTAAAAAGTATTAAACCAATCCGCAATAATATTTAATCATTTTGCGGGGCTAAACGTGTCGCTACCTGTGTTAAAAAATTCTCATTTACGACTGCATGGATGCAGAAGGTAGAGCAATTGCCGAGAACAACTAATTAGCGAATTTTTTGCCTAGCTATCAACACGTTTTTCCATCCTCAAAATAGATTACTTAATTAAGCTAATTGGTATTATTCGCCATTTGCACGAAACGTATGACCAAAAAATAACGCATTGCTTAGTAGTCGACTAGTCCCATACCAGTAACCCCTAAATACAGGATCGTCGGTCATGCCTATTACTGTACCTCGTCCATATGAGTGCGCAATTAAGCCAGCACCACCAGCAACTTGCTCAACATTAACAGCATCGGTAAAACCCGCTAACAATGGCTTTTTAGTATAGGTAAGTACATTTACAAACGGTGCATCGGAAGCTTCTAGCAACCAAGTACTGTTTTTGAATACGGGTAATGTATTGCGTTTAAGTGAAAATGTAAGTGGGTGAGTTAAATCTACATTAGTATTAAAAATAGCTCCTGCAATGCGTTGACGTCCTGCTAAATGGTCCTTATCGCCATAACTTAAACCTGTCGTTTTAAATGCACTCGCTACATCTTGTCTTGATAGATAGCTTGCTTTGAGTAATTGCTGATCAGCTAAAAATTTAGCGCCGCCTTTGTGACCCCAAATAACGCCGCCTTTTCTTACCCAGCTTTTTATAGCCACTTTGTCGGTATCAGATAAGCTGTTGTAGTTACCATGAGCAAGTACTATATGGCTGTAATTACTGAGTTCAATAGAGTTTAAACGCTCCATTTCAACAATTGTTGGCGCAACACCTACAAAGCGATCGAGGTAATACCATACTTCCCCAGCTTCGTACTGGCTTACGCCTTTACCACCTACCAATAATACTTTTGGCTCGCTAACAACCGCCATTGTACGAGACCCTAAATCGGCTCCTTTGCTTGTAAGACCTGAGTTAATAGGCTTGATTGCAATTCCAAACTCGTTTTGTGCTTTATTTAATATTCCAACCCAATCATTATTCGTTTGTAAGCCTGCTGGCACAATAATACTACCAGCATCAAAGCTTACTTCACTTGAGTTTGATTTGGCTGTTAATGGGCTTAGCGCTACACGCGCTTTAATACCTTGCTTTAAAAGGCTGTTTAGCATTTTAGGTGCTAGGTAATCATCCCACGAAAAGCCAAACGCATAGCCTTGCTCAAGTGAAGCAAAAGAAGGTTTTACCGCTTTTTGCCACGGTGTACTTGCAACCTCTAAACCCCAACTGCTTTTTACTTTTGCAAAAGGTAAGTTAAACGCATGCGCTAAAGTCCAGCCAGATACGTCATAAAAGGTGTTATCAGCAAAGTTTTTTTGCTCGCTAAAAATAGCTTTTATTAGGCGGTACTGTGGCTGGGCTAAGGGCACAAAGTAACTATTGGTTGTATAGTTGTTGCCATTTGCCTTGAGTGATTTAGTAAGCGAAAAAGCATCTATTTGATGTTGTTTCAACAACCCTAAAAAATCTTTAATACGAGTGTTGTCATCCGCGCCCTCAATTACATAACCTTCAAAGCTTTCATCACTGGCTAAATCAGTAGCTTGATTATAAAACTTAGCTTGGTAATCAAGTAATGCTTGGCGGTTATCAACAGCGGCTTTAAAGGTAGATAAACTCGTTAATAGTTGATTTTTAATAGTAAAGGGAAAGCTCAAAGGTCCATTTATAGTGTCTTGGATATGCCCGCGAGAACTTGCTTGCTCAAATAAAATACCTACACCACCATTTACGTCAGGATAAGTTGAGCCTTTACCGTAATAGAAGTCGTCAAAGCTTTCTTCGGTAAAGTACAGTGCGTTGTTTTCATCTAACGTTTTTGCGTGATAGTTAGCAATCGCTTTAGTTAACGTTACATTTTCATCCGGTGTTATTGGGTGTTTACGACTAGGGATACCTGGCTGAAAAAAGTAACTGCTGTTTGGTCCCATTTCATGAAAATCTGTTAAAACATTTGGTTTCCACTGATGAAATTTAGCAATACGCGCGCGCGATTCAGGATGTTGTAGTAATAACCAGTCACGATTTAAATCAAACCAGTAATGATTGGTACGACTGCTTGGCCAGTTTTCAACATGTTCACGAGTTTTAGGGTCGCTTGATAAATTCATACCTCGGTTACTGTTGGCCCAATTAGCAAAACGAGCAAGTCCGTCAGGATTAAGCGAAGGGTCGAGTAAAATAACCGTGTTATTTAATAACTCATCTATTTCAGCGCCTTGTGCAGCAGCTAAGTAATACGCCACCAGCAAAGATGAGTTACTACCTGATGGCTCATTACCATGCACACTGTATCCCATCCATACAACGGCAGGCTGTTTTGTAGAATTAGCATCTGATCCATCGTTACTTAAGCGTGCTAAGTGAGCTTGGCGTGTCTGCTCTATGCTTGATAACTTATCAGCTGCTGTAATTGTTAGCATGACAAGGGGGCGTTGTTCATGTGTGCGGCCAATCACTTCAAAATTTATACGGTCGCTTTTATCAGCAAGTATTTCCATATAACGTACGAGCTGATCGTGTCTCACGTGCCACTCTCCTACTTCGTAACCGAGTACTTGCTCAGGAGTAGGAATTGAAGGGTCAAATTTTACATCTTGTTCAAAATAATACGAAAGTGGCTTAGCTACACTTGAAAAGCTAAGCAACACCACCATTAATGTTAATACCAAACGCATATAAATCACTCAAAAAATGTTCGTTGTTTGCACGCTACCATTGCTTAAAATAGATGCCAACTTTTTACGCTCAACACTAGCCGCAACACGATGAGCGGAGTATGATACGCAGTATCCGAGTAATTTAGTCAAGTATAGATGGTTTTATGATTTCTATTTCCGAAACAGCGCAAGCGCATTTTGCTAAACTATTAGCAGATCAATCACAACAAACCAATATTCGTGTGTTTGTTGTAAACCCTGGTTCATCACAAGCGGAATGTGGTGTGTCTTATTGTCCAGAAGACGCTGTAGAAGCGAGCGATATTCGCCTAAACTTTAACGGTTTTGATGCCGTTGTAGATGCAGAAAGTGCTCCATTTTTAGAAGAAGCTGAAATCGATTTTGTTACCGACAAAATGGGTACTCAGTTAACGCTAAAAGCACCAAATGCAAAGGCGCGTAAAATAGGTGACGATGCATCGTTAAACGAACGTGTACAGCACATGCTAGAAACCGAAGTAAATCCACAACTTGCTAACCACGGTGGTCAAGTAAGCCTTGTTGAGATTACAGCTGCAGGTATAGCTATACTTCAGTTTGGTGGTGGTTGTAATGGTTGTTCTATGATCGATGTAACACTAAAAGAAGGCATTGAAAAAGAAATGATAGCTAAGTTTGAAGAAATCACCGGTGTTGCTGATATAACAGAACACGAAGCGGGCGATCACTCTTACTATTAGGCCTTGTAAATGCTAAAGCAGCTTATCTATCGCTTAGGGAGCAATCCTAAGCTGAGCTTAAAGCGCTTTTTTCGCGGCTTAGCACTGTTTGTGCTAGCCGTGATATTCATATCTATTGGGTATTACACCCACTACAGCTTACAAATAATTGGCGTTATAATTTTACTCCCCGCATTATTTTTTGCCGGTTGGGGCTACTGCGGTATTTTTGCCAATCGTTTTTCACAAGTTTTAAAAGATATGGGCCCTAAACACCATGACCCCGATCTCTGGAAATAAACCATTTATTTAATCTAATAGCTGATTATTTATTTTTAAGTGGTGATATTTAATTATTAATGTAACCCCGCGCATTAACATAAAACAGCTCATAGCCAGCCATAACCCGTTATTTTGCAAGTCTATAAACACCCAAAACACACCAAAAAAGCCAACTCCAGCTGAAAGTATCATACTGTTACGCATGTTCTTTGCTCGCGTAAGCCCTACAAAAACACCATCAAACAAAAAGCAACTCATGGCCAAAATTGGTAATACTACTATCCATGGTAAATAATGCGTTGCCTCTTGAATAACCTCTGGCACATTGGTTAAAAGCTTGATTATGGTGTTGCCAAATAATGCAAAAAATAGGCTATATAACACACCAAAAAGCATACCCCAAAATACGCTTATTTTAACCCACAGCTCTATGTTTTTAACACTTCCTTGGCCTTTCGCTTGCCCTACTTTTGCCTCAGAGGCGTAAGCAACGCCATCAAGAGCAAAGCTCACCAACATTAAAAAATTAAGTAAGACAGCATTAGCAGCTAATGTAGTTTCGCCTATACGCGCCGCGTAAAATGTCATAAAACTAAAGCATAATTGCAGTATTAAAGAGCGAATAAATATATCTCTATTCAAACTCAATAATTCAGCCATTTTGCTAATACTCAACCAATTCGGTACATTTAGATCAATGTCTTGTTTTTTAGCTAGTTTAGCCACTAAAAACAGTGCAAATACTAGTGCTGTATAGTCAGCAATAAGTGACGCCCATGCAGCGCCTGCAACTGCCCAATCTAAATAAACAACAAAATAAATATCGAGCACTATATTAACGATATTAGTGACGAGTAATAAATAAAATGGACCTCGACCATAATGCACACCAAGCATCCAACCCAGTAACACTAAATTACATAATGCTGCTGGAGCACTAAAAATACGAATGCTAAAATACTGATAAGCTTGGTTAAGTACGTCGCCATTGGCTGCGGAGAGGTAAGCTATAGCGTGCTTTATTAATGGGGATAACACAATTAATAGCACGGCCACTGCGCTTGCAAGCAATAGGCTTCGTTTAAGTAAAGCGGCAAGTTGGGTTAAATCGTTTTTTCCGTATGCTTGTGCCACGAGTCCCGTGGTGCTCATTCTTAAAAAACCAGCAAGCCAAAATAAAATAGATATAACTGCAGAGCCAAGGGCAATTCCAGCTAAGTAATGAGCGCTTCCTAAGTGCCCAATTACAGCAGTATCAACAATTCCTAACAACGGCACTGTGATATTTGATAGTATCATCGGACCCGCTAACAACAGCAAGCTTTTATGGTGTGCCTTATTATGTATAAGAAATTGTTTCATTTAGTGTTATTTATCCTCATTAGTGTATCTGTACGGGCTCAAGCAGCCATTATTTTACAGTATCATCATGTTAGTGAAACCCTACCCGCTGTCACGAGCGTTAGCGCCAATACATTTACGGAGCACTTAAGCTATTTAAAAGAGCACAACTTTAACGTTATTCCTCTTAATGAGTTAATTAGCGCGCTTCAACAAGGTGAAACTTTACCTGATAAAACTCTCGCCATCACCTTTGATGATGGCTATAACAATAACTATGAACAAGCCGCACCTATTTTAGAAAAGTTTGGCTACCCATACACTATCTTTGTAAATCCTAAATTAATAGACGAAGGTATGAGTTACGTAATGGGGTGGGATAAGCTCAAAGAATTATCTAAAAAAGGGGCATTAATAGCCAATCATAGCGGACAACATGATTACTTACACCTTAAGCTTGAAAACGAAACCGATGCACAATGGCAATCACGTATTAAGCAAGATATTCTTAACTCTCAAAAGCGCATAAAAGAAGAAATAGGCCACGACTATAAATACTTAGCATACCCGTATGGTGAGTTTAATAACGAGCTGCAAGCACTCGTGACAGAGCTTGGTTTTGTGGGTATTGGCCAGCACTCAGGCGCTGTAAATAAAGATTCTAATTTTAGCCGCTTGCCGCGTTTTCCTGCATCAGGCTTTTACAGCAAGCTAGAAACCCTTATTACTAAGCTCAACTCACGCGCGTTTAATATCACCAATTTAACTTATCAAGATAGCGTTACACAGCAAAATCCACCCACGCTCACAATGGAATTTAAGATGGGTGATTTTCATAAGAGCCAATTTGCCTGTTATGTATCAAGCGTAGGCCAAGCAGATTTAAAATGGATAACTAAAAATACTGTCGAAATCACCTCACCAAAGGTGCTTAATAAAGGGCGTTCTCGTTTTAATTGCACGGCCCCTTCTATTTCAAGCCCTGGTGATTACTTTTGGTTTTCGCAGCCTTGGGTAATTGAAGCATCTAAACCTTAACGGCCTGATGTAAAAGCCGCTGGGTTATTTTATCCAGCGCAACTATCTCGTCAGCTGCATTTAGCTCAGCAGCTGCTTTAGGCATACCCCATACCACAGACGAATACTCATCTTGAGCCAAGGTATGTGCTCCGTTTTGTTTTAGTGCAAGTAAACCTTTTGCGCCATCACTCCCCATTCCTGTTAGTATGGCTGCAACTACGTTTTTAGCCCCAGTTTCAACTAATGAGTTAAACAACACATCTACCGCAGGTTTATGTCTGTTCACCGGCTCGCCATCATCAAGCTGGCAATACAAGCTAACACCTCGTTTTTTAATACTTAAATGAAACCCACCCGGTGCTATATAAGCCCAGCCTGCGCTAAGCTTATCGCCATGTTCAGCTTCTTTCACATTTATCGTGCATGTACGATTCATTCGCTCAGCAAATGAAGCGCTAAACACAGGAGGAATATGCTGAGTAATTACAATTGGCGGGCAATTTTGTGGCATTTTAATAAGCACTTCTTTTATAGCCTCAGTCCCCCCCGTTGAAGCACCTATCGCTATTACTTTATTAAGTAAAAAATGAGAATGAGTATTAATAGGCTCATTTGTGACGACCGTTTTTTTATAGCTTCTTACTCTTGCTCCAGCAGCTATTCGCACCTTTTGTTGGACAAGTGATGCATATTGGCTCAATTGCTCTCTTACGTTATTAGTAGGCTTAGCTATAAAATCAACAGCCCCTAATTCGAGCGCTTCTAGTGTGATAGGAGAGCCTTTTTGTGTCAGTGTTGAAATCATCACTACTGGCATTGGTCTTAATCGCATTAAGTTTTTTAAAAAACTAATACCATCCATTTTTGGCATTTCTACGTCGAGCGTTAATACATCAGGACTGAGTTTTTTTATCATTTCGCGAGCTTCGTAGGGATCCTCAGCACTCCCCACTACTGTAATGTCTTTAGCTTGTTGTAATATTTCAGTGAGTAAACGCCTAATTAAAGGGGAGTCGTCAATTATTAATACTTTAATCATGCATACTCCTAAAACAGCTCTATATCGGTTACTACTTCTTGCTTTTTAAGGTTTTGTAAGTAACGGACTTCGCGTTTTTCAATCGTATTATTATGTAGGTTTTTAAGTTTTTTCATATGAACTTTACCAGTGTTCGGGTGAAAAAATATTTTTCGCGGCCACGGCCCCCCCATATCATGGGCAACTAGATTTAATGCCTCTTCTTTAATATACGCTGCTGCAAAACTAATATTACCCAGCCCTATATCAGTCATCGCACTAATAATTTTCCCCCCGCCAAAAAGTTTTACTTTTAGGTTACACCGAGACGCGCCATTTTTTAAAACTTCGTTTATAAGATACTCCATAGCCCAATTACCGTAGCGACAACTTAAACTATGCGCATTTTTAAGTTCTACTCCCTTTTGAATTGGTAACATAAAGTGATTCATCCCGCCAATACCAAGTACTTCATCGTATACACAAGCCGCAATACACGAACCCAGAACTGTAGAGATCAGTTCATTATTTTTAGAAACATAAAACTCACCCGGAAGTACTTTAGCAACAACGCTACCTCGGCCCGAATCCCAGTATCGTTTAATATGTTCAAAGTTAGGTAATACCGGCCTAAACTCAGCGTGCATTTTGTCCCTTTTGGTACATAGTTTTCCCTAAGTTTTTGAATTGTGAATGCTCTTTACCCATACTTTCTGAGTGACCTAAAAACAAATAACCTTGTTCATTTAATATATTGGCGTAACGCTTAAAAAGCTGATCTTTTGTTTCTTTATCAAAGTAAATAACAACATTACGACATAAAATAAGATCAAATGATCCTTTCATTGGCCAGTCTTGTAATAAGTTTAAACGCTTGAAAGAAATAGACTCTTTTAGTTTATCTCTAACTTTATAATTTTCACCGTCTTTGCTTTTTAAAAACCAACGCTTAAGTTGCACGTCATCTAAGCCATTAACATTCGCTGCGGTGTAAATACCTTTTTGTGCTTTTGCCAATACATTAGAATCTAAATCGGTTGCTAGTATTTTTACATCCCAATTGCTCGGAAATGCGTTATTTAAAGTCATCGCCAAACTGTAAGGCTCTTCCCCTGTGGAGCAACCTGCAGACCAGATTCTTACTCGCTTACTGTTTTTATTTGCCTTTAAAAGAGCAGGTACAAGCTCAGATTTTATAAATTCAAAGTGATGTATTTCACGAAAAAAAGACGTTAAGTTCGTTGTTATTGCATTAATAAAGGCATCAAACTCCTGATCTTTATGGCTATTTAAATACTCTAAGTAAGCTTTAAAATCAGTTAATTTACGCTCCCTAATACGTCTTGCTAAGCGTGAATAAACCATCTCTCGCTTATGATCCCCTAATACAATTCCACATGCGCTGTAAACTAAACTGGCAATTTCCTTAAAGTCGCGGTCGGTACACAAAAACTCTTTCATTGTCCGCTCCCAATTAAACCTAACGCTAACAAGTAGTGCCTCGCTGTAACTATTTATTAGACGAGGCATAAAAAGGCTAAATATTAAAACTCTTCCCACTCATCAGCTGAGTCTACAAAGTTATCGCCCCTTGGCTTATTACTCACAAAACGACTTTGCGGCTTATGAGATAGTTCAGGGGTTCGCATAGTTGATGACATCATTGTCATCTCTTGCTGATCTACTGAGAAAAAGTTAAGTAATCGGCGCATCTCATTAGCTTGCTCAGCCATAGACTCACCAGCAGCAGAGGCTTGCTCTACTAGAGCGGCATTTTGTTGCGTCATTTCGTCCATTTGAGAAATAGCTTTGTTAACTTGCTCAATACCCGCACTTTGTTCTTCAGATGCCTCCGTAATATCAGAAATCATTTGCGTCACTCTTTGCACCGACACAACAATCTCTTTAAGTGTAGCGCCCGACTCATTAACTAATTGAGAACCATCAGCTACTTTGCCTACACTATCTCGTATTAACTCTTTAATTTCTTTCGCTGCGCCCGCAGAGCGCTGCGCTAAATTACGAACCTCACCTGCAACAACCGCAAAGCCTCGACCTTGCTCACCCGCTCTTGCTGCCTCTACAGCGGCATTAAGCGCTAATAAATTCGTTTGAAACGCGATTTCGTCTATTACACCGATAATATCTGCAATTTTTTTGCTCGACTCATTAATTGCCGACATGCTCGTAACAGCTCTATTAACAACTTCACCACCTTGAATCGCTTTTTCACAGGTTTCTTCTGCCAAGTCGTTTGCTACTTTTGCGTTATCAGCATTTTGACGAACGGTACTGGTCATTTCCTCCATACTTGAAGCTGTTTCTTCAAGTGACGAGGCTTGCTCTTCTGTACGTTGGCTTAAATCAGCATTACCTTGAGAAATTTCTTCTGCACCACTGGCTACTAACGTTGCCGATGAATTTATGCGATTAATCACTTCTGTTAATTTATCTGCCGTAGCATTTGCGTCGCGTTTAAGTTTATCAAATGAACCTTTGTATTCTTTTTCAATACGTTTTGATAAATCACCACTTGCCATCGCATCGAGCATATTGCCAGTGTCGGCAACGGCATCATCAACTATTTTAACTAAGCTATTTAATCCTTGAGCCAAACGTAAAAAGAACCCTTCCTTCCCGTCTTCTGCAACTCTTGTATCTAATTCGCCATTACCTGCAGCACCAATAAGCTCAGCGATTTCTTTTTCAAGCGCAACTTCATTGGTTCTATCTTCCCACTCAACAATGGTGCCTAAATGCTTTCCGTCTTGACTGATCCAAGGTGAAGCAATCAAGGTAAAAGTGACACCTGCTAACAGTAGCTCGGCTTTATAGGGCTTATCTAGGTTTTTTAATAAATCACGTTGATGATTAGGGTGCTTATGAAAATCATCAACACAGGTGCCAATTAAATTATCAACAGAAAAGCTTGGCAATACGGTTTGTAATTCTTTTTCGCGGACTTTTAGCATTTGCTGAACACGGTCGTTCACAAATACTATTTTAAGGTTTTCATCAGCAATCATTACGTTTGCTTGGCAAACTTTAAGCGCATTTGCTAAATCGGCTGCTTTGCGAGATGCCTTTTCAAGCTCTTTTTGTTCAGTAATATCAGATGCATATTTAATCACTTTAAACGGCTTGCCGTTCATATCATAAATTGGATTATAAGATGCTTGAATCCAAACCTCCTGACCCTGCTTTCCTATTCTTAAATATTCCCCTGAATCAAATTCACCGCGACCTAGTTTGGCCCAAAATTCTTTATATTCGATACTATTTGCATGTTCGGGATCAATAAAAAGCCTATGGTGCTGGCCTTTAATCTCGCTAAGTTGATAGCCAAGCGCATTTAAAAAGTTAGCATTGGCATCAATAATAGTGCCATCTAAATTAAATTCGATAACCGCTTGAGATTTACTTATAGCACTAATTTGCCCTGAAGCTTCTGCTGTTATTAACTTTTGCTCAGTCACGTCGGTGGCAAACTTAACTACTTTTAATACTTGCCCTTGCTCATCAACAATTGGGTTATAAGTTGCTTGGATCCATACCTCAGTTCCACCATTAGCATTACGCTTAAACTCATCTGAGATAAACTCGCCATTACGCAGGCGTTGCCAAAAGTTTTTATAATCGTTGCCCTGAGCTTCATCTGGGTCAACAAACATCGAGTGATGCTGACCTTGAACCTCCTCAAGACGATAGCCCATCGCGTTTAGAAAATTCATATTTGCAGTAATTATTTTTCCGTTAGGTTCAAATTCAATCACCGCTAATGATTTATTCAATGCGTCTACAATTAAATCATTACTTGATTTTGACTGCTTTGGATTACTAAACCATCCCATGCTCATCACCACCTTTAAGTTTATTATTCATTTAGTTTCTATTTGCTAAATATTCATTGTTTTTTGCAGGTCAATTAGCGCTACCATTTTTTCACCAACATTCACCAACCCAGCTACATATTCACAATTACTCGATTCAGACAAACTAGGAACCGCTTTCGCATCTTGCTCCGCAATACTGTAAACATCAGAGACGGCATCAACAGCAACACCTATAATTTTACTACCTAGTTCAAATTCTATTTTGACAACGATAACCACCGTTAATGGTCCATAGTCGACACTTGGTAATCCAAAACGCAACCGTAAATCAATAATTGGCACTATTGTTCCGCGTAAATTAATAACGCCTTTTACAAATTCAGGTGCATTGGGCAGTACTGTAATTTCTTCCCAACTGCGAATTTCTTGTACTGTTAAAATATCAACGCCATATTCTTCATCAGCCATAATAAAAGTTAAAAACTGTTTTACACCTTGCTGTTGCTGAAGATTTAATTGGTTACTTAACTGGCTTTGATCTGAGCTCATAACGCCTCCAAAGTGGCTTGCGTTTCAATAGTTAGTTCTTGGCTACCTGGCTTTTTTAAGCCTGAGAGCTTTATTAAGCCGCTAATGTCCACAATCAGCGATACACGCCCATCTCCTAAAATGGTAGCACCCGATACGCCATCCACTTTATGGTAGTTTGCCTCTAAACTTTTAATAACAACCTGCTGTTGAGACAGTAAATCATCAACTAATAAACCCACCTTTTGGTTATCTGTTTCTACAACAACAAGCAGCGTTTTATCGAGTGATTCAATAGCATTTTTATGATTAAAAATATCGTAGAGTCTTAATATAGGAATGTATTCGTCTCGAAGCCTCAATACATCAAGGCTTTTACCCACTCGACTCACTTTTGCAATATCAATTTGCAGTGACTCCACAATAGAAATGAGCGGAATAATATAAGTATGCTGAGCCACCTTAACTAATTGCCCATCTAAAATAGCGAGAGTAAGGGGTAATCTAATAGTAAACGTAGAACCAACACCGGGCGCTGAGGTTACTTCCACTGAGCCATTTAATGATTGGATATTTCGCTTAACAACATCCATCCCAACTCCACGACCAGATAAGTCACTTACCTCATCCATTGTCGAAAAGCCGGGCATAAAAATAAGCTCATTTATTTCATCGTCACTGAGATGGTTATCAGCTGAGATTAATTCGTTAGCGATGGCTTTTTCTTTTATTTTTTTTGTATTTAACCCTTGCCCATCATCCATTATTTCAATAACGATGTTTCCACCCTGATGAAATGCATTTAAGGTTACTGTGCCAACGGGATCTTTACCTGCCGCCAGTCTTTGCTCAACAGTCTCTAACCCATGATCAAGTGAGTTTCTTACTAAATGCACCATAGGGTCAGATATTTTTTCCATTACTGTTTTATCAAGCTCGGTTTGCTCTCCGATCAGCTTTAGCTCAACCTGCTTATTTAGCTTTTGCGCTATATCTCGCACTAATCGAGGAAAACGACTAAATACAAAATTAATTGGGAGCATACGAATACGCATCACATTTTCTTGTAAATCACGCGTATTATGTGCAAGTTGTGCTAAGCCTTCTTGTAGTAAAGTGATTGTGGCTGGTGTGATTTCTTGTTCGCTGAGTTGATTTAGCATGGCTTGTGTAATAACAAGTTCACCTACCATATTTATTAACGAATCAACTTTATCAATACCAACTCGAATGGAGGTAGACTCTGGTGTACTTGCAGGTTTTTTATCTTTATTAGCAACGGGTTGCTTTGGCTTACTAGGTAGCTCAGCTACTTTTATTAAATCGGATGTTTCAAGCTCAACAGCTTTAGATATCTCATCTTGATTAGGTTGTATTGGCTCATCATTGCCAAATAAGCCGCCACATAATTCAACTTTTATATCGGCATCGTCTTCAACCCATTCAAACACTTCTTTTATGGCTTTTTCATCATGGCTAGTGCTTAAAAAAAAGCGCCAATGTAAAAAACATTCATCACTACTTAAATCGGTGATTTCTGGAACTTCATCGTAAAATACAGTGGTTTCTAACTCACCTAGCTCTTCAAGCTCACTGATCATATACAGTGGCTCGTTTCCTGTTTTAAATAAATGATGATGAGGTTTAAAGTCTATTTGATAGGTATTACTACTTGTTTGCTCTTCACAGCTTTGAGGTTTATTCTCATGTGTATCATTTTTCATTCCAAGTACATGTTCAAATTGTACTTTTAACAAATCTGCTTCGGTTAAATCTGGCTCTTGTTCACCTTGAAGTGCAGCAAGTAAAGCGCGTAAGCAATCCACAGCTTTGAGTAATAAATTAACATGCTCGGTACTAAGCTCTCGTTCACCTTGGCGAATTTGATCTAGTAATGTTTCAAGTACATGAGTAAAGTCAGCAACGGAGCTAAAACCAAATGTCCCACTGCCTCCTTTTATCGAGTGAGCAGCTCTAAAAATAGTGTTGATAGTTTCTAAATCTTCCTCACCTGGCACTAAGTTTAATAGCTCAGCCTCCATGGTATCTAGGCCTTCAAAACTCTCTTCAAAGAAAACTTCAAAAAATTGACTTAAATCTATACTCACACTGCGCTCCTTAGCGAATAACTTTTTTAATTACCGCTAGTAGCTGATCGGGATTAAATGGTTTTACAATCCAGCCTGTTGCACCAGCAGCTTTACCCTCTATCTTTTTTTCTAAGCCCGACTCTGTAGTAAGCATTAGTAATGGTGTAAATTTATAACTCGGTAAAGTACGCAGCTCTCGTATTAATGTAATTCCATCCATTATTGGCATGTTTACATCTGAGATCACGGCATCAAAGTCTTGCTGCTTGGCAATAGCGAGAGCTTCACTGCCATCTTTAGCTTCGGTTACATCAAACCCTGCGGTTTTTAATGTAAAGCTCACCATTTGACGCATCGATGCTGAGTCATCAACCGCTAAAATTCTTTTCATATATACCCCTAACTTTTACTTTCGGTTGTTAAGTATTGGCTTAAGCCAAGTTTATTGATTGTATGTGTTAAGGCCTCGCTACTGCCTACCCAAATGATTTTGTGCTGTATGGTAAGTAGGTGTTTTTGTAAGGCGCATAAAAGTTGAATTGAGGCAGTATCAGCAGAAATCACATCGTTAATATCAAGACAGATATCATCGTTGCTATTGAGTTCGTGCAGTAAATCTTGATGTAGTGTTTCAACTTGCGTAATAGCAAGTTCGCTTGGAAGTTTTAGCATTTAGTAGGTGCATTCCCTGTCAATTCAATTCATAACAAAAGCTTAGCCCTAGTTATTAAAATTGCCATAAAATGCTTAATTAAATTTAACCTGTCGTTAAAATACAAAAAAAGGAGCCTAAAGCTCCTTTCAAATTGGTAAAAAGTAAAAACTAGTTTTTGTAGTAATCGGCTATTTTTTTAAACTCTTTCGTTAAAGTCGTCGCATTAATTAATGGCACACTACCTTGTTTGAATTCTGGTTTAAAAATAGCTCTAACCGCTCCATTTTGATCAACCATAGCGACCGAAGCACTATGATCAACTGCATATTCTGATTCACTACTATCGCTAATCGCGTAAATTAAACCAAGCTCTCTAACAACAGGAAAAAGGTGTTTATGCTCCCCTGATACAGCTAAAAAGTCAGGATTAAAGTAATCTATATATTGCTTTCGTTTAGCTGGTGTATCGCGTTTTGGATCAACCGATAAAAACCAAATTTGCAGCGGATAATCTGCTTGTAAGTTTTTATAAACAGCATTTAACTTAGCAAGTGTTAATGGACAAATATCTGGGCAGCTTGTGTAGCCTAAAAATACTAAATTCCACTGTCCTAAAAATTGTTGCTTAGTCACTAATTCGCCGCGCTGATCGTTTAGCGTAAAATCAGACAATGGCTTTGCATTTTCGTAAACTAATGCATCTACATCTGGTGGACTATTTTCATTTGAACATGCTGATAAAAACAAAACTAAAACAACAATTAATCCAAGCCATAACTGCTTCATAAAGGGAGCCATTTATCTATAAATAAGATTACAAAGAGTACCATTAAATGAATAATCGAAAAACGAAATAAGTCCATTGCAGTCTCATCATTTCCAGCAATTTTTAATTTGACGGCTTTATATATAAACACTGCATTTAATACACACGCACCTATTAAATATATTAATCCAGACATACCAATTAAATAAGGTAATACGCAAACTACAGCGAGTAAAACAGAGTAGGCAACGACGCACGTTTTACAAAAGTCGATTCCATGGGTTACTGGTAACATAGGAATTTTAGCGCGTTCATAATCACTTTTTCGCGCTATAGCCAGCGCCCAAAAGTGTGGCGGAGTCCAGGTAAATATTATCATTACAAGTAACCAAGGGGCTGCTGCCATTTGGTTTGTTTCTGACACCCAACCTAATAATGGAGGCATTGCGCCAGCCAACCCACCTATAACAATATTTTGCGGTGTAGCACGCTTTAAAAATGATGTATAAACAAATGCATAACCTACCAATGCAAATAACGTTAATATAGCGGTTAAGGTATTAGCCCACACCATTAGCATAATAAAACCCGCAACCCCATTAACAGCTGCAAAACTAAGCGCATGTGTTTTACTTAAACGCCCTTTAGCCACAGGACGATGACGAGTCCTTGCCATTTTTGAGTCTATCTCACTATCAACCACATGATTAATAACCGCTGCAGCAGCAGAAAGTAGCCCTATACCTAACAAGCTAATAAACTGTACAGCCATACCGCGCCCTACATCAGGAGCCAGCGCTAAACCAACCCAAGCTGTTAGTACCAGCATGGCTACCACTTTAAATTTACTAATTGCTAAGTAGTCGTGCAGCAAATTATGAGTACGCGAAATTAGCGATTGAGTATTAACGGGTAGCAGTATTTTTTTATCAATTATAAGTGCCATTATATTTCCCCTTTATGTGCGTGATTTTAGGTAATAACACAACCTAACCATGCTTAATAATAGTATGGCAGCCATCAAGTTATGCGCCAGTGCAACTCCCAACGGAATATGCCAATGTACTAAAATAAGCCCTAAGCTAATTTGGCAAAGCAGGGTAAGCAATACGCTCACCACGCAATTTTTAATTTTTTTAGAGTACGCTTGGCTGTATATTTTCCACATAATTAATGCCAGAACGATGCAAGTAACAAGCGCCCAAATGCGGTGTAATAAATGAATAGACATACGCGCTTGCTGTGATAACACACCAAACTCATAATTACTGTGCTCAAGTGGTAATTGAAATACGCTACTCAATGAAAACGGTTGTGCGTAATTACACAATGGCAAACCACTACAATGCGGAGCGGCGTAATTTGCAGCCAGCCAACCACCAAGTGCAATTTGGATAATCAATACACTGAGCGCTACTAAACTCAAACCAAAATAGCGTTTTGCGCCGCTATCACCACCCATAATAGGTTTTGCGGTTAGCCGTAAATATAAAAGCGTTATAAGTGACAAAATACTAAAGCCACCTAATAAGTGGCCCATTACAATAAGCGGCTGAAGGTTCATGGTTACTGTCCACATACCAAGGGCAGCCTGAAACACCACTAGTAGAAGTAAAGCCAAAGGCAATTTAACTGGCGTAGTTGGATATTGGCGCTTTAAAAAAGCCAACACAAATAAACCTAAAATAAGTAAACCTAAAGCACCTGCAAAGTAGCGATGAATCATTTCTTTCCACGCTTTTGCGGTTTCGAACATCATATCGGGGTAGCTTTGAGCTGCTAAGGCTATGTCAGCCTCATGCTTAGGTACCGTTAAAAAGCCATAACAACCAGGCCAATCGGGGCACCCTAATCCTGCATCACTTAAGCGGGTGTACGCACCTAAAGCAACTACAATCAAAGCGAGTAATCCTGTTATTAATACTAAGTTTTTATAATTTTTATACATCAGATACTCCAACTTAAGCTCAACTTAATTAGCTAGAACGAGAATAGTTAAGTAATTTTTTTAGATCTTTTAATAACCCTTTTTGTACTAAACGGTTTTCTTGTGGCTCGACCTTAAAGGGATATTCAAGTACCACTAACCCCATATGATCAATTAAATATAAACTTGCAGGGTTTAAACTCTGTTGTTCGGTAATAATTTTCCATGGTAGATTTTTATTGTCGGGGCTTCCCATTACAGCCATATCAACCTTGCCTTGGTTTTTACCAAGTGCCACATATAAGTTATTAAGTGCATTGAGCTGTTCGCTGCATGGGGTGTTACATTCGTTTGAATAATTAAGTGCGATAGTCCATTGTTTGGGATTATTTTGCGGCCAATTTTTAAGTTTTATTTCTTGGCTTAAAAACTCGCCATTATTAGTAATTGCAGTAGGCAACCAATCAAACTTTAATGCGCCATATGCCAAAATTAATGGGATAGCGCAGCAACCCACAAACAACAAAAGGGGATTATTTTTCATTATGTGTCCTTTTTTTACTCGCAAAAATAGCCACAACAGCACATGCAACAGCAATTAAAAACCATTGCAAAGCGTAGGCATTATGCTTTTGAGGGCTCATAACAACGGCCTCATAATGAGGTGTTGCAATCTCATCACCAGTACCTTGTCTGTAAGCCATAAAATTAATTAATGATTGCTGGCTTTGAGTGCTCAGCATATTCAAGTCGATAGATTGGATTCTTGTAGGTAAGTCGTTATTTGTAGTTTTATCTTCAAGCGTAAAGCTACTTAGGTTATTTTCTTTTATTTGCGCTTTAAGAATAAAAACACCTGTAGGCAGAGCAACCTTTGGCAGTGTACCTCTAGATATAGGCGCTTTTACCCATCCTAAATTAACTAAAATCACTTTTTCTTCGCTGTCTGGCTTTAGTAAAGCAAGTAAGTCGTACCCTACTTGCCCGTTATAAACTTGATTATCTAAAAGCCAATATTGGTTTTGTACAAACTGCCCTTTCAACTCAACCAATACACCTGTTTTGTTCCAGCTATCAGGCAGGTTAAGTAATTGAGACCAGCTCATCACACCATGAGTCTGTTGCTTAGCAATAGCGGTTAGTTGCTGCTGCTTTTGCTCACCTCGCTCCAACTGCCAAAACCCTAGTCGCACACACACAAGTACAACAACCACAACCATACAAAGTGTGATTAGTGAACTAAGCTTTTGTTTGTGCCATAAAACTAACTGCATAAAGGGTCAACTCAGTGATTATTAAAATTATTATCGTACTGTTGTTAATATTTATACTTTTTAACTTATTTAGAGCATTGTTTATTATGGTGTCAGGGAAAACAGGGGGACGACCTATGTCTCACTTTTTAGGTCGTCGCGTATTGTTTTCGGTCGTTGTTTTAGTTGTTGTTATTGCAGCGCTTAAACTTGGTTTTATTAAAGCAAATAATTCGCCAATAAACGCTACAGCACATATACAAATACAAACAAACACAGCCACACCACATCAACAAAGTGCCAATACCAAGCCGCTGCTTGAAAAGCAAAATGCTTATCTTTAGTAAAGTGCCCTTTTAATATCCGTAAAAATATTACAAATAAAAGTACGGTTCCAAGGGTTACATGCATGCCATGAAAACCTGTCAGTAAAAAAAACGTATTACCGTAAATACCTGCATCTAGCGTTAAGTTTAAATCGTTATACGCATGAATATATTCCTCAACTTGTAACCCTAAAAAGCAAACACCCAATAAAATAGTAGCGCCTAAAAAAACTTTAAGTGGAGTACGTTTATTGTTTTCCATCGCTACATGGGCAAAATGTAGAGTAACTGAGGAAGTAAGCAGTATTAAGGTATTGATAAGCGGCAAACCTTGCCAGCCCATAGCTTGAGTAGTTTCGCCTGCAGGTGTTGAAACTAGCGGCCAAACAGCTTCGAAAGTTGGCCATAATACTTCATTGGTCATTGCATTATTGCCTGCGCCTCCAAGCCAAGGTACCGACAATACGCGTGCATAAAAAAGCGCACCAAAAAAGGCCATAAAAAACATAACTTCAGAAAAAATAAACCAGCTCATACCTTGCCTAAAAGAGCGATCCATTTGTGCTGAGTACAAACCTTGGTCCGACTCACTAATTACATTTTTAAACCAGCTAAACAACATATACACAAGCACAGCAATACCGGCATAAAGCAGGTAAACCCCGCTCCCCCCTTCTTTGCCTACACTCATAACTGTTAAGCCTGCCCCTACTGCAATAAAAAACAATGCAACAGCGCCCACAATAGGCCACGGGCTTTGCTCTGGTACATAATAATGCTCATATTCTTGATTCATTTTATTTACTCCTAGTTTCACACTAGTTTGAAAAGCTAGTTATTACTTGCCACCAGCTGTTCACTAATATCAAATACGGTATAAGATAAAGTTAATTCTTCAATGTCGCTTGGCAGTGCTGTATCAACATAAAAAAGTAATTTAAATTCAAGTTCTTCCCCTGCTTTTAGAGGTTGCTGATCAAAGCAAAAACACGCTATTTTATGTAAATACTTTGCCGCTTTACCTGGCGAGACTGATGGTACAGCCTGCATTACTTTATCTAGGTTGCTGTTATTTTTAGCACTAAACATTACTTCACGCATTGCACCGGGTTTTACCACAACACTGTATTCTTTTGATTTAACTTCAAACGGTGCACCTCTTTGCGCGTGAGTAGTAAAACTAACGCCAACTTCTCGGTTTTGTATTATTTGCGTACTTTGCTCTGCTTGCTCAAGCGAAGGTTTTCCATTAAGCCCTGTTACGTCGCAAAACACGTCATACAAAGGTACTAAAGCAAAGGCAAAGGCAAACATGCCTATGCAAATAAGTACTAAACGTTTGAGTAGCGGTGCGTGTGTCATTACTTGATTACCGGCGGCTTAGAAAAAGTATGATATGGCGCTGGAGAGTCAACTTCCCACTCAAGTCCTTCAGCCCCTTCCCATACCTTTGCAGGTACTTTATCACCGCCGCGTGCACATTTAATTACCACAGCTACAAACAACAATTGCGATAAACCAAAGGCAAATCCACCAATACTTATGATTGCGTTAAAGTCGGCAAATTGGAGTGCGTAATCGGGAATTCGACGCGGCATACCGGCAAGCCCTACAAAATGCATAGGAAAAAACAGTACGTTCACGCTCACCAGTGATAGCCAAAAATGCCATTTAGCTAACGTGATATTAAACATATTGCCCGTCCACTTGGGCAACCAGTAATAAGCTCCTGCCATTATCGAAAATACGGCCCCTGTTACTAATACATAATGAAAGTGCGCCACTACAAAATAAGTATCGTGATATTGAAAATCAGCAGGTGTAATTGCCAGCATCAATCCCGAAAAACCACCCAAGGTAAACAGCACAATAAACGCAATACTAAAAAGCATTGGCACTTCAAAAGTTATTGAGCCTTTCCACATTGTGGCAACCCAATTAAATACTTTTACTCCTGTAGGTACCGATATAAGCATGGTCGCGTACATAAAAAACAACTCGCCAGCGACCGGCATCCCAGTGGTAAACATATGATGAGCCCAAACAATAAAGCTCAATAGTGCTATAGAGGATGTGGCGTATACCATTGAGGCATAGCCAAAAAGTTTTTTACGAGAAAAGGTAGGTACTATTGTAGATATAATGCCAAAGGCAGGAAGAATCATTATGTATACTTCAGGGTGACCAAAAAACCAAAAAATGTGTTGGAACATCACCGGGTCGCCACCGCCTGCGGCATCAAAAAAGCTGGTAGCAAAATACTTATCGGTAAGCACCATAGTTACCGCTCCTGCAAGTACAGGCATTACCGCTATTAATAAAAAGGCAGTAATTAACCACGTCCATACAAATAAGGGCAACTTCATCCATGTCATGCCGGGGGCACGTAAGTTCACTATGGTTACAATCACATTGATTGCGCCCATTATTGAGCTAATTCCCATAATATGTACGGCAAATACAAACAATGCAGTATTATCATTACTGTATGTTGTGGACAGTGGTGCATAAAAAGTCCAACCAAATGCAGGACCCCCACCAGGCATAAATAACGATGCCAATAGGATTAAAAACGCAAACGGTAAAATCCAAAAGCTCCAGTTATTCATTCTTGGCAATGCCATATCTGGCGCGCCAATCATGAGTGGTATCATCCAGTTAGCAAGGCCTGTAAAGGCCGGCATAACCGCACCAAACACCATAATTAAACCATGCACTGTGGTCATTTGATTAAAAAAGTGAGGGTCGACCAACTGTAAACCTGGTTGAAATAATTCAGCCCTGATCACCATGGCCATTGCGCCACCAATTAAGAACATGGTCAGCGAAAAAATTAAATATAAACTACCTATATCTTTATGATTAGTTGTGTAAAGCCAGCGTTTAAAACCTTTAGCTGGGTGATGAGCATGATGAGCTTCATTGGCGTTAGGTTGTTCTACTATGCTACTCATTAGTTCGCCTCCACTTTGGCATCAAGTGCTGTCTGTATTTGACTCGGTTGAATAACATCACCCGTATCATTACCCCACGCATTACGTTTATAAGTAATAACCGCAGCTAATTGCTTTATAGATAACTGCTTGGCAAAAGCTTGCATTGCCGTACCGGGTCGTCCATGGATAACTACATCAATGTGATCTTTTATATCGCCAAGCACTATCGGGCTGCCTTTAAGTGCAGGGAATACGCCCGGTAACCCCATGCCAGTAGGTTGATGACATGCAGCACAATTAGCCATATATACTTGTTCGCCTAAAGTCATTAATTCTTCTTTTGGGAGGGTTTTATCAAGTAATGCGGCATCTGCTAATGCTGCTTTTTGTTTAACCTGCTTTGCATCTGCAAGCCATGTTTTAAAATCAGCCTCAGATTTAGCGACCACCACAACGGGCATAAAGCCATGGTCTTTACCACACAACTCAGCACATTGTCCTCGGTAAGTACCTTCTTCGTTTATGTTCGTCCATGTTTCATTTATAAAGCCGGGGTTCGCATCTTTTTTAACTGCAAAATCAGGTACCCACCAAGAGTGAATAACATCATCAGAAGTCATTAAAAATCGTACTTTTTGATTTATTGGCAGTACAAGAGGCTTATCAACCTCAAGTAAGTAGTTAGGATTTTTATCTGCAAGATTCGCGATTTCATCTTGCGGGGTAGATAAAATAGAGTAGAACTCTACATCTTCACCCATATATTCATAATGCCATTTCCATTGCGAACCCGTAATTTTAATAGTGAGATCAGCTTTGCTGGCATCTTCCATTGCAATTAGGGTTTTAGTGGCTGGTACTGCCATAGCAATTAAAATAACAAACGGAATTGCAGTCCAAAGTATTTCTACTTTAGTGCTTTCGTGAAATTGGGCAGGTACAGCCCCTTTAGATTTACGGTGATGAATAAGTGCCCAAAACATAATTGCGAACACTATCACCCCAATCACACAACATATTATAAATATGGTCATGTGCAGCTGATATACATTATTGCTTATATCGGTTACGCCTTTGCGCATATTGTATTGGATGTTAGCCAAAACTGGGTGCGAAAAAACACATAATATAAGCCACAAGGTAGAGGTCAGTTTACCCATGTGACGGCTCCTTTGATGCTATTGCGAATGCAAAGCGAAGAGGCATACGGCTTAAACGCCAATTCGTTATTTTTATTTTTTTAGCCAATCTTATTTAATATTGATTGGTTTTGCTGCGCCAACAACGAGTTTGTGTATATTGTGTGTTCTCAAAACTAAAAAGCTGTGAGTTATTATTAGCTCAGCACATTAACAATTAGCTAAAAAACGAACAACAAGCAAGTTTTAGTATAAAAAACAATCAGGTGATATTGAATAATTAATAAAAAATCGGTAATCAACTGGGCAACAGGAAGTTCAAAATATGAGCAAAACAAAGGGGTTTAACGCATTCGGAGGGGGAAAATATAAGTGCAAAAAAGTTTACAGCTTAAATAGTCAGTGGGCTGTTTACGCCCTATTTTTTAGTACAAATTTTAAAACAAAAATGCGTACTAATTAGTACGCATTTATAAAACTGCTTGTTTAAAAGCTATTTTTAAAGTCACATCCAATCAGCGTTTCTTATAACGCCAACGGCTAAGCCTTCAATATTAAAAGACTCATTCTCAAGATCTACTTCAATAGAGTCAAAATCGTCGTTTTCAGCATGAAGTAATACTTTACGACCCGCTTTCTCAAGACGTTTTACAGTTACGTCTTCATCTAGGCGAGCAACAACAACTTGTCCATTTTCAGCAGTTTGAGTACGATGTACAGCAAGTAAATCACCATCCATAATACCAATATCTTTCATGCTCATACCGTTAACGCGTAGTAAAAAATCTGCAGCCGGTTTAAACATTAATGGATCGATTTTGCAGTGACTTTCAACGTGCTCTTGCGCCAAAATAGGTGAACCAGCAGCAACACGCCCTATAAGCGGTAAACCTAATTGTTCTGGCTCTTCTTCTTCAATTAATTGAATACCACGGCTTGCACCTGGTTTCATTTTAATTGCGCCTTTTTTAGCAAGTGCTTTTAAATGTTCTTCAGCAGCATTGGCACTTTTAAAACCTAATGTTTGCGCTATTTCAGCACGTGTAGGAGGCATACCAGTGTCTTTAATAAAAACTTTAATTAGTTCGAGTATTTGAGCTTGGCGGTTCGTTAATGGTCGCATACAACTGGTTTTCCATACAGTACATTTAACTGTGAGTATATACAGTTAAATAAAAATCGCAAATTTAAATTAAGCCTTAAAATAGCTAAAGTAATTTCACTTGTGTACATTTTAGGGATATAACTAAAGCTAAGTTTATAAATGATTAAAAATGCAAAGGAGACATTATGAGTATTTGGTACCAGCCCATCACCTTAGAGCTGTGCAAGCAGTTAGAACAAGGCATTAATGGCCAAGGAACATTAATGAAAACTATGGGGATAGAAGTCACAGAAATTGGCGATGATTATTTGGTTGCCACAATGCCGGCAATTCCTGAGCATCATAACCCAATGGGGATGGTACACGGCGGTGCTAACGTTGTACTTGCCGAAACAGTTGCCAGCTATGCCGCTAACTTTGTTGTCGATTTTACTAAATTTTACTGTGTAGGGCAGGAGATTAGCGCAAGTCATTTAAAAGCATCTCGCAACGGCACTTTAACAGCCACGGCTAGAGCATTTCATATAGGTAAACGTAGTTCAGTATGGGAAATAAAAATTACAAATAGCCGCAATGAGCTGTGCTGCGTATCAAAAATGACCGCAGCAGTCGTAGAGCGAAGATAGTTACTTTTCGATTGGGTAAATGGTAATTTCCATACCCGCACCAATCGCAGATATACGCAATAATGTATCTGCATCTAAGGCTTGATTAAAGCACTTAGGAGAAGTCCCTGATTCAAAACCAATATCAAACGTTCTACGTGAACAGCTTAACCATTGCTTTAGCGCGTTACGCGAACACGATTCAATAAGCTCACATATATGGTTTATGGCTTTATCAGGTGTGCTCACCTCACCTGTAGCTTCAATACGCGCTAGTTGACGGTATTCGTCTTTGTCATAATGTAAAATCGTCGCGACTTTTTTCAAGTCCGCCACTAGCAAACTAATATCTTGCTTTGATTCAAGCTCAAGATCTACATTTAAAAATTGAATTTCCGACATCGTTTCGTATTTATCCTCTAATAATTTCATTGCAAACTTTAACGCAGTTTTACCGTTATACCAAATCAACTATGCCCTAATAACCACTTTATATGGATATTTCGCAGCTTTTAAGTATTTTTTAGCATTTAAAGCTAGCTGGATATCAAACATCCAGCTCAATTAAACAGATAAGTCATGTTAGGAATTTAAGTGTAATCTTTTTTATTTTTAAATGATTACAGTAAGCTATAGTTTAAACTGCGACAAAATGTCGCAGTAACTTATCCCATTAATGTAATAAACTAGCCTCTAAAAATAATAAGACTAAAACATGAATAAAAAAATATTTAAACATGCTCGCAAGTTACATAAATGGTTAGGATATTTATTAGCACTACAAATTTTAGCATGGTTACTAGGTGGTTTAATTATGAGTGCAATCCCTCTTGATAAAGTTCATGGGGAGCATCTTGCAACACGTACTCTTAATAACCCATTTACGCAGGCTGATTATGTTGCCTCCCTTGACGATATTGCCTCTCAGGTGGTTAATCCAACACAAATAATTTTTGAGAACTTCTTAACTACACCACTTATTACTGTCTTTAGTAATAACGAGCAGCAAAGCTTCAATGGAATAACAGGCCGACCATTTGAACCGCCAACTAAAATACAAATTACCGCAAATGCTAAAGCACACTTACTTATTGACGCTCAAGTAACAAGCGCTGTACTACTAAAGCTAGGTACGCGGGAAGTCGGATATAAAACCAATGTTTGGCAGGTCCAATTTGACGACACCTTTAACACAACACTGTACTTGTCAGAAAATAACGGCAAAGTTGTTACCGTTCGCAGCACGCTATGGCGAATATTCGACTTTTTTTGGATGTTACATATTATGGATTACGATGAGCGAGAGGATTTTAATAATCCACTGCTTATTAGCTTTTCAGCAACCAGTGTACTTTTTTGTTTAAGTGGAATATTACTACTTATACAAAATATACGACTAAAACGATTTATCCGAATTAAAAATAAGAATAAATCAAAGTAGTCATATTGGTTTTTGAGAGCTAGCGCCCACTTATCAAAGAGTAAATAAGCCTAGGGCTTATTTTATTCCAAGTGCTTAAATCGACTCAAATGTCGCTTTAACATTTCGTTTTCGAAAATCAACTCATCACGCTCATCCAGCAATTGTAAAACTAAAGCTATTGCCGACCAATCTAACGAAAAGTCATGTTGGATACGGGCCGCTTTTTTAACTAAGGTCACTGCAGATACCGTAAATTGCCACTGCGTAACATGATCCCCCTCAATTGGAACCGCAATATTATGCTCAACTAGCTCATATAAAATTGCTTCGCTAATATCACTGCTCAAACATAGCTCTTTGCTAGTAAGTAAATCGTCTTTTTGTGTCACGATAATTTGCATTATGGCTTGCTCCAGTTATTACGGGGATCAAAGTGAGCTTTTTTGGCTAATTCTTCCCACAGTTTTTTACTGGCATCATCAACAGATGTTGGATTAACAATTTTAAGCACAGCAAATAAATCACCTTTAGCTTTTTTACTCATTAATCCCTTACCTTTAATACGCAAGCGTTGACCAGACTGACTATTAGAAGGAATAGTTAATTGGATGTTTCCTGTCAACGTAGGTAAATTTAGCTTTGTACCAAGAGCCGCTTCCCATGGTGCAAGAGGGACAACTATATTTAGGTTATGGCCCTCAACATCAAATAATGGGTGAGGCACTAAACTAATTTGTAAATACAAGTCGCCATTTTGCCCATTAGCTGACCCTAATCCGCCTTGCCCTTTTAGTCGAATTCGCTCGCCATTTACTGAGCCTGCAGGAATTTTCACTTTAAGTGATTTTTTAATTTCAGTGACACGGCCACTGCTGTCTCGCTGCGGTAACATAAACTCAACAGGCTTAACGGTATCAACTAAAGTCTCTTCAAGAAAAATTGGGAACTCTATTTCCACATCTTGTCCTTTTTGCGCGCGAGCGGCATTACTTCTGCTCTGCCCGGAACGATCGAAACCACCAGCTCCGCCAAACATTGAATTAATAAAGTCAGAAAACTCTTGGTCGGTTTGAGGATCGCTTTGCTGGTAATTACTCTGCGAAGAGGCATTGTTACCACCATAATGGCCTTGCTGTTGACGAGCACGATTTTGTTGATGACGACGTAACTCATCGTATTTAGTGCGTTCTTCTTTGTTATGAATGACTTCGTAAGCTTCTGCTATTTCTTTAAACTTATCTTCTGCTTGAGGCTCTTTGCTTACATCTGGGTGATATTTTCTGGCTAACTTTTTATAAGCTACTTTAACCGCTTTATCATCTGCATCAGGCGATATTCCAAGCACTGCATAATAATCAACAAATTTCATTTGCAATCCAAATCCTCATATTGAGTAAGCTTTAAGCATACTCCTTAACGGGTAACCTTGTGTGGTTAAAATACGATAAATAGTGAGAAATAAATGAATAGTGAAAATAACTTTGAGTAAAAAATTAATCAGGCACTTTTTAGTAATATAAGCGTTGGCCTTAAGTTAACTTTATCTTTTATCTTCAGGGCTTTAAACTGCCTATTCCTGTAGTTCACATTTGTGATGGATATGACTCGATTTATTCTGGCCTTATTGGCTTGTTGTGTGTGCGTTTCGGTATCAGCCGAACAATTTACCCGTTTTTCAACGGCTAAAAGACATTTAATTAAAACCCTACCTGACAACGCCAAAAGCATTTACTGCGGCTGTGATATTAAAAAAGAAGGCAAAAAACTCGTTCCTGACCCGTCTAACTGTGGTTACATTCCTCGAAATACCCTTACCCGCTCAGGTAAAGTAAATGTGCGAGCACTACGCATTGAGTGGGAGCACATTGTTCCGGCGTGGGAATTTGGTCACCAGCTACAATGCTGGCAAGATGGCGGGCGTAAAAACTGCCGTAAAGTAAGTGCTAAATTTAGAAAAATGGAAGCTGATATAAATAACTTAGCGCCAGCTATTGGCGAAATTAATGCCGATCGCTCTAATTATCGTTTTGGTATGCTTAGCGAAAACGCCACACAATATGGCCGTTGCGAAGTAAAAGTAAACTTTAAGCAACGTGTAGTTGAACCGCCTGTTTATGCACGAAAACGTATAGCTGACACCTACGCTTACATGCAAAAAACATACGGTTTAAAAATCTCTGATAAACAGCAAAAGTTATTTAATGCATGGCAAAAGCAAGCATTCGCAGATACAAGTAGTGCGAGCAAGCTCTAAGCTTTAACACTCATTTACATAAATCAAAGTTATAAATGTTGAATAAACGAGCGAGTGTTGTAATATTTTAAACAACTTATTTACAAAAAAGCCCTTAACTATGTTTAAAAATAATAAAACCTCGCTTGCCATTTTCACTGCATTTGCGGGCTTTGCTTTGACCGGTTGTGGCGGCGGCGGTAGCGGTATCGACTCAGCCCCTGTAGTTACAACACCTGTTAGTAGCAGTCCAACATGGACTGCGGGTGTATTTGAACCCTCTAACGATTTAAAAAACTTTTGCGAAACCCCGCGTACGGGTAACGATCCCTTTAATAACAACGAGCCTTACCCAGATCAAGCCGGTTCTGCCCTTTACGAAAAACTCTGGCTTCGTTCTTGGAGCGACGAAACCTACCTTTGGTATGATGAGATTGCCGATAACGATCCTGAAAGCTTTGCCACAGTAGCCGATTATTTTGCCCAATTAAAAACAGAGCAGCTTACCGACTCAGGAGCAAAAAAAGATAACTTTCATTTTTCAGAACCTACTGAAGATTACTTTCAAGAAGCGCAATCGGGCGTTACTTCTGGTTACGGTATAAATTGGGCGTTTATTGGCGATACAGCCGACCGTATTTTACGCGTCGCTTATCTTGAAGATGATTCACCTGCAAGCCAAATAGGCTTTCAACGTGGTGATACTGTACTTTCAGTTGACGGTGTTAGCATTAATACCAATACACAGTCGGGTGTAGATACGCTTAACGAAGGTTTATTTAGTCCTACTAACGGCGACTCACATACTATTGTTGTACGCAGTAACGATGGCGCCGAAAAAACATTTAATGTAACCGCTGGCAATATTAAACAAACACCGGTACAAAATGTTAAAACGATTACAACCGCAAATGGTTCAAGCGTGGGTTACATGCAATTTAATAGCCATATAAGCATTGCCCAAGAAGGGCTTATTGATGCAGTAAATAAGTTTAAAACCGATGGTATTGATGAGCTTGTAATCGACTTTAGATATAACGGTGGTGGTTTATTAGCACTGTCGGCACAATTAGCTTATATGGTTGCCGGTAATGCCAACGTTAACAACCGCTTTTATTATCAAACTCAACAAAACGATAAACAACCCGTTGATTCACCTTTTCCATTTATTGATGAAGAAATAGATTACTCTACTTTTTTTAGCACAGGTGAAAACCTACCTGATTTAAACTTATCGAAGGTTTATGTATTAAGCACATCAGGCACCTGTTCGGCATCAGAAGCTTTTATTAATGGTTTAAAAGGTATAGACGCAGAAGTTATTTTAATTGGCGATACAACCTGCGGTAAGCCCTATGGCTTTACCCCAACTCATAACTGCGCAACAACCTATTACACTATTCAATTTAGTGGGGTAAATAGCAAAGGATTTGGCGAATACGCTGCGGGTTTTACACCAACCCCTACGCCACAATTTGATGCTGATGTTCAAGGTTGTGAAATTGAGGACGACTTTGATCATCAGTTAGGCGACAGTGACGAGGCCGTTTTAGCCACCGCATTGTTTCATGTTGAAAATGGCAATTGCCCAATTAGAACGGCTGCTGCAAAAGCAGAGCCAGCTAATTTTTCAAGCTCTCGTGAATCTCTCATTCCTTTAAATATGCCTGAGCAATTTACCCAGCGTAATATGGACTTAACTTGGCCAACACTGAGTGAGGAAAGGTAATGGCTAAATTAGTACTCCCATTAGCTACCTTATTCGCTTTAGGTGGATGCCAAAGTGTAAATAGTGATCCCGCTAAACCCGCTATATTAACGAGCGTTAATCCTAGCGTTATTGCAACACTACAACAGGCAATTCAACAAGCTAAGGGAGGCGCATTAGTAACACTTTCCGATTCCGTATTTACTAAACGTAGCGAACTGCTAATTGATCATGCAATGAGTAAAGGGTCTGATGGCAGAGTAATTATGGGCGCGCATAATATAAAATCTGAGAAGTTTATTTTGCAACTACGTAATAACCAATGCGAGCTTTACTATCCTAAAAAAGAGCTTACTACAGTACTTGAAGGTGTGACCTGTAAAGAGTTATAAGGCACTTTATTAGCGTTTATAAAAAGGCGCGCAGCACATCGCTGTACGCCTTTTTCTATTTTAAAGCGTTATTACAAGTCTTCATGCGGACCAAACACTTCATAATGAATCTGCTCGTTTTTAACACCTAGTTCAAGTAACTGCTTTTTTATAAATGCCATAAAACCGGCAGGACCACATAAGTAAAAGTCGCCATTACTCAATGGTAGCTGTGCTTGTACTGCATTTAGGTTCATTAACCCAGTAAAGTCAGCGCCCTCTGTCGCTTGGTTAAACCACGTTATTGTTTTCAAGTGGTTATTCTGCGCTGTTAGATCATATAAATATTTTGAAAACGAATGTTGCTGAGTATTTTCGCAAGCATGTAAATACATAATCTCTTGATTAGAATTGTCACTTAATAACGTTTCAAGCATAGCCAGCATTGGCGTTTGCCCAACACCTGCTGAAATGAGAACCACTGGACTTGTGTTATTGCGTAAAAAGAAGTCTCCTGCCGGCGGGTATAACTCAACAATAGTGCCTTGCTCTAATGAGTGTAAATAATTAGACACCATGCCAGGCTTTGGCTGTAGCTCTTTTTTAACACTAATACGGTAGTTTTTAGCGTTACTTTTTTGTGAAATAGAATACTGGCGAATTTCTTCATATTCAGCGCCCTCTGGCTTAACTTTAATACCTAAATACTGCCCTGGTTTATGTGTAATAACAGCTTCGCCATCAACTGGCGTAAGTGTAAAACTCGTTACTAGTTCTGATTCGGCCTGTTTGTTGGTTATTTCAAATTGCCGAGTTCCCGCCCAACCACCGTGTTTATTTTTACTGTGCTCATACAAAGCAGCTTCTTCGGTTATACAAATATCAGCAAGTACGCCGTAAGCTTCGCGCCAAGCGTATTCAACATCGGGAGTAAATTGCTCAGGAAGAAGCTCTTTAAGCGTACCAATTAAGTGTGCACCTACAATAGGGTAATGCTCAGGTAAAATATTCAAGCTTGTATGCTTATGATTAATACGTGTTAGCGCTTCTTTTAATACGGCTAAATTATCAATATTTTGTGCATACGCAGCCAATGCATTAAAAAGTGCAAATTGCTGACGACCTGTATCTTGGTTCGCCATATTAAAAATATTTTTAAGCTCAGGATTATGACTAAATAAACGCTTATAAAAATGATCGGTAACAACCGTACCCGCCTGCGCTAATAACGGAACTGTGCTTTTTACAATCTCAATGGTTTTATCAGATAACATATGTATTTCCTATGGATGAACTAACCACGACGCCCATCAACACGACGCCGCGTTAATATAGGTGTGCAGTGAATTAAAAATAATGAAAAAGCTACTAACCACAGCAAAGCACTTATTTGCCAAGCAAGGTGAGGCCTAATAATAAAAGGGAGTAATGAACGAGTAATAGCGGCCACAAGCAAAAATGCAAAAGCAACAGCCATGTAATGAGGAATAGCGAGTATCCGCCCTGTATGACCATGCGATACACGCGTCATCATTGCTAAAATCATCATACCTATTGTGCCAATAGTGATTAAGTGCAGCGCATCTTTAAATTGCATTGCACTGCTATAAAAGCTAAATGCAACCATCATTAACCCTACGCCTAACGCTAAGTAGGAAAAATGTAAAGACCATAACAACGGCACTCTCAATACCTTGCTATCCCACCAACAACCAGCCCTAAGCAGGTGAAGCGCAGCAACAGTTGCAACAACTAACGCAGGATTAATCGTGTTCAAAAACAACTTGTTGATGAAAAATAAAGTGATAGCCACAATAGATAAATACATAACAGCTTTATCTATTTTAGGAGTGCGAACTTGTGCGGCTAACCCCAGACCTTTAGCGGTAAAAAATGGTAAAACGCGGCCCGCAACAATGCCAACTAGTAAAGTAATAACCAGCACTGCGGTATCAACCACACCAAGTGCAAGCTGCATGTTTTGTTGTAAAACAAGTATTAAATACAATACATTGAGCCCACAAAGCACAGCTAAAATAGCTAAAAACGGATAGTTACTTTTGCTATTGGCTTTTAATAACATATTAGCCAACGCGGTTATGGCGCCTAGCCACCAAATAACTTGTAATGTAAGTGCAGCATATAAATTAAAATGAGCAATATCTGGCAGTACTACAAAAAATGCTAAGCGCGCTGCAAGCCATATAAACGTAAGCCACATAAGGGCTTTGCCACTTATGCTCGGCACGCCTGTCCACGTTTGTGCTGCGGTAAGTAAAAAGCCAACAGCTACAACTCCTGCAAAGCCAAACAGCATTTCGTGCGCGTGCCATAATGTCGCAGGTATCGATAAGTGCCAACTTGCATGGCCTGTTAAAATAAGTAGCCAATACCCCACTGACAAAAATGCCAATAAGCCACCGCCTAAAAAGAAAGGCCTAAAAGCTAGCATCCATAACGGCCATTGAGATACTTGATGAATAGCAACGCGTGCTGGCATTGGCTCAGTTAAGTTTATAGGGCGCATTATTTTATTTCCTGCCCTACACCATACTGAGCAAAAAAGTATTCAGCGCACGCTAGTGCCTCATGCAGTGAACTAAACTGTGTTTGATTATTTAAATTATTCAGCATTAGTGTGTTCATGGCGATCTCTGTAACTAACTACGTTACTTAGCTATTACACATACTGTGCCAACAAGTTTAATTAATTAAATTCAACAAGTTAAATTAAATCACTTTGCAGTGTGAGTCTTTATGACCTACTATAAATTAACTCATAAAAACACAAATAGGTCATTTTGACGTGAACCAGCAATTCAACCTTACACAAGTTGCTCTAGAGCTTGCTCAGAGTACACTACACGAGCATAGCTTTGATCAATTACTAGCAACGGTTGAGCGGGTTATTCCAAGTGATGCAAGTGCGTTATTAGTGCTTCAGGGCGAACAACTAAAACCACTGGCAATTAAAGGATTAATGCCCGACAGTTTAGGCAGACGATTTAAAATAGTAGAACACCCTCGCCTAGAAGCTATTTGCAAAAGCACACTCGCGCTTCAATTTGCGCACGACTGCCCACTACCCGATCCATACGACGGATTACTATTAGCTAAAACCGGCGACATACCGGTACATGCATGTTTAGGTTTACCTCTTTATGATAAAAACGCGCTACTTGGCGTACTTACGTTTGATAGCCTTAACGCCAATGCATTTAACAGCATAAGCGCTGATACACTCAATACCTTACAAACGCTGTGTAGCGCGCACTTTAAAACGGCCTTAGAACTTGCCCATTACAAACAGCATGCACAGCACTCAAGTGCATTAGTACAAGAACTAAATCGTGAAGCATTAACACGTGACGGCGGTGAAATTATTGGTCAAAGTCCACTAATGAAAACACTTAAAAACGAAATTAAACTCGTTGCAGCATCTAACTTTAGCGTGCTGATATTAGGTGAAACAGGGGTAGGGAAAGAACTTGTTGCGCGTAACATTCACTTAAATTCAGCTCGAAAAGATCAACCGCTTATTCACTTAAATTGTGCATCGCTTCCCGAAAACCTCGCCGAAAGTGAATTTTTTGGTCATTCTAAAGGGGCTTTTACAGGCGCACTAAATTCGCGCCAAGGTAAATTTCAATTAGCTGATGGCGGCACGTTATTTTTAGATGAAATAGGCGAACTGCCCCTGGGCATGCAAAGTAAACTATTACGAGTGCTACAAAGTGGCGAAATACAAACGGTAGGAGAAGACACGCCAAAGTACGTAGATGTACGCGTCGTTGCTGCAACCAACAGAAATTTAAAAGAAGAAGTAGCTCAAGGTCGCTTTAGAGCCGATTTATACCATCGCCTCAGTGTCTACCCTATTACTGTGCCACCACTTAGTAAACGCGAGCACGACATAACACTCTTAGCTGGTTATTTTATCGAGCAAACAGCCCGTAAATTAGGGATAAAACAATTAAAACTAAGCCCTGAAGCGCAAGTATTGCTTAATCAGTACAACTGGCCAGGTAACGTTCGCGAGCTTGAACACGTCATTAGCCGCAGCGCCCTTAAAGCAAAACAAAGCCAATGGCAAAATCCAATAATAACCATTACAAGCGAGCACTGTGACTTAACACCGAGTGCGCCGCAAAACTCTCTAGTAGCAAGCCAAAGTACAACCAACACCTTAATCAACCAACCTTTAAAGCTAGCTGTAGAATCGTTGCAATACAACGTAATTACCGAGCAATTAAAGAAGCATAACTACAACTGGTCAGCAGCAGCAAGAGTACTTGAATTAGATAGAGCAAACTTAGTACGCTTGGCTAAACGCCTAGGGATAGAAGTAAAAAAAACACTATAATCATTTAAAATACAGCTAAAACGCTGCTAAAACTATTGATTAGCAGCTAACTTACTAAAGTGTGTTTTTAACAACCCTGCAAAAGCTTGTACTTTAGCAGTACGATGCACTAAGTGATGCGTGACTAACCATACATCGGTAGGCCAGCTTAACTCACTGTGTAATATAGGCACTAAATCAGGATATTGCGCCGCTACGTCATGTTGTAATCCGCCAATGCCTAGCCCTTTAATGATTGCACGAGTCGCTTCTGCAGTTTCAGATACTCGCAGCTTTATTTGCGATGCAGGAATGTGCTCATCAGCCCATGCAAAATAAGGCACGCGGGCATTAAAACCAGCCACGCCCGATACAAAGTTATGTTGTTGTAAATCACTTAATAATTTAGGCATACCGTATTTATTAATGTAACGTTTATTAGCGTATAAACCCGATGAAAGCTGCGCCAAATGCTGAGCAATATAATCGCCTTCATCAGGCCTTGGGCCTGCACGCACTGCAATATGTGCTTGTCCGTGATCGAGCCTTAGCCTTTTTTGTTCTAAAATAACCTCAAGCTGCACTTGTGGATGTAGCGCCTGAAATTGCTCACATACATCACCAAGTATATCCATAAAGCCACTTACCGTCGTTAGCAACAAACTACCTCTAAGGGTGCTATCGGCCGCTACTATATCGTTATGTAACTGCTCTAAGGAGCTATGGATTGTTTGTGCTGTTGCAAATAACTTGGTGCCAATTTCAGTAACCTTGTAGCCACGAGCATGGCGATGAAAAAGCCGTGCATTTAAGTTTTTTTCAAGATTATTAATTCGCCTAAGCACTGTGCTGTGGTGCACATTAAGCTCCTCGGCCGCTGCTGTTAGCGTGCCTAACCGTGCTACTTCGAACGCAACTTTAACGTCTTGCCAATCTTCAAATTTTATCGCCATGCTGCCTACCTTTTACTTATGTGCATATACGCACATAAGTGTTGCGTTTATTAGGGTTTTCTACAAGTGAAATTTTGCTACATTAGTCATGTAACTTAAAACATTAAAAGGCCACTACCATGTCAGCACCAAAAATTATCGCCCTAGCTGGAAGCCTTCGCAAAGAAAGCTTTAATCAAAAAATTATTAATGAGGCAGCACGTTTTGCTCTACAAACAGGTGCTGAAGTAGAAGTAATAAAACTAAACGAATTAAACATCCCACTATTTAACGAAGATATTGAAGCGCAAGGTACACCAAGCGATGTACAGCTTTTAAAAGATAAGCTACGTACAGCCGACGGTATTTTACTAGCAAGCCCAGAGTACAACGGCTCTATTACCGCAGCGCTAAAAAATGCGATTGATTGGGCATCGCGCACAGAGCAAGGTGCTGTTCCTGCTTTTCGTAATAAAGTGGTCGCTTTATTTGCAGCATCGCCTGGTGGGCTTGGCGGCTTACGCGGTTTAAATCATGTGCGTGATATATTAAGCGGCATTGGATCGTTAGTACTTGCCGATCAACTTGCAGTACCCGCTGTGCACACACTGTTTAATGAGAATGGGCAAATAAATGAACCTGTAACGGCAGAAAAAGTATCAGCCCTCGCTCATCAGTTAGTAAGCGTTGCAAGTAAGTTAAGATAACTTGCACGCCTAAATAACTAATTACTTTGTCGCTGCTATTTTGGCGGCGATAAAGTCGGTATGCGTTACATATAAAAGCCCTGCTACTTTACGTATAACGTAGTCTTCTTGGGGATCTATTTCTCCATCGGCATACGCTAAGCGCCATAATAACTCTATTATTTCTATTCGCTGCTCCGCGCTACAATGCTCATTAATCTGTTTTGAAAACTGAAAGTAATCTATCGAATCATCTAAGCTACTTGCCGCATTATTAGTAAGCTCATTAACCTCAGTGTCTGTTAAATTAAAGTACTTTTTTAAGGTTACAGTCAGGGTTCGTTGTTCATCATGTTCAAGCTTGGTATCTGCGCGCATAACTTCAATTAATAATGCAGCAACCGCTGTTTTTAAGTCGTGCTCTTGCATACTTGGCTGCTGTTCATCGAATACAGCAAAAAGTTGTTTTATTTGTTTGAACATCACACTTTCCCTTTTTGGGTGTTAGACTAATACGTAAAGAAATCGACCTTATTACTCTTATTAATGGGTATAAAGTTCGCAAATTAAAGGATACATTTTATGAAAGGAATAAACACACCACGCTTATTTATAGGCGCTACGCTGGTGGCCCTTTCGAGTGCAAATACTGCACTTGCTGAAAAAGCCGAAACCGAGAAGCTCTACGACTTTGATAACAAAGTACATTACTACCAAACACAAATTGGCGAAGACAACTATAAAATAGAAATCCAGTCAGACGATTACAAACACTTTACGAATCAAAGTGTATTTTTGTTACGTCATGCTGACCGTCTATGCCGCGGCAATACCTTTATGTTGAAAGTACTTGAAGGCGTGCAAGAGTACGAACGCTTTCCAACAAAACCACGCGCTTACCAACCAGATTTAAGTGTTTTACTCCAATGCGAAACTAAAGAAGATACAAGTAAAGGTAAGTAACCTTAGTCTTTATAACCCCAAGGTGCTGATGGTGGAATAATCGGTTTAGTTAAATCAAAATCCACCTTAAACTCACGTCCTTGACGAATTAATCGATAAGTAAATACTTCTGGGTAAATATACATTTGCCATGTATTACCTACAGACTGCGCAAGACCTTGTTTTACAAATAACTCTTTAGAGTATTGGTCTGCTGGAAACGACTGCATTTGCGCAAACCCTGCATCAAGCGTATGGCCACCATACATAGTTGATGCGTCGTCTGTTCCATCTCTATGACGATGATCGTGCTTTAAACTCAAGCCGCTACCCGTTTTAGTTATGATCCACGTACGTGATGCATCGTCTCCTACATGAAACGGTACTTGTAACTCAGTCTCACTACATTTACGTACATGCATAACCAGTTTTTTATCTGTAAATGAGCTTGGGCCTTTCGCGTTATCTACCGCTACTTCACCTTCAAAAGCTTTACCACAATGCGCTGCAATACTATTAAAAAAGGCATCATGAGTAGGAATAGACACTAACGGTGCAGGGCGTGCAAAGGCTGTCGATGAAGCAAGTAATAAAGTTGCTGCAGTTAATAATTTCATTTGTTTCTCGTTATAGTTATTTTAAAACACCTGTAATAGTACAGTTTTCTTAAGTACTTTATTAGAAGTATCTATATAAAAATGAGAACGGGACAGCTAGATAAAATTTTAAGTAATGATTAACGACTAAAAACCTCTGCACTCATTAACAATCCTACTTTTATAAATATTAATTGCACACTTCTAGATGTGATTTTAACGTCGGGAGTCGCTACGCTCGCCCGACCTACGAGATGAATATTGCTGTGAGTGTGCGTTAATTGCGCACATTTTACTTTTCTGCAGACGTAAAAAAGCCCGACTATTTCTAGTCGGGCTCTCTACAA
>NZ_JACJFA010000017.1:0-99330 GCF_014164345.1 Pseudoalteromonas sp. SG43-5 | reverse complement strand
GTTCGTTAATCATAATGTGCCCTCAAACAAGATTTGAAGATCTGATCATGACATTGAGATTTAGTTCAAAAAAATCCCCGCTAATTTCTTAGCAGGGATTTGTGTATAAGAGACAGCTTTTTAAGCGCCTTTTTTAATGTCTATTATTTTGTGCTAACTTGTATAAACGCTATATATATTTAGCAATTAAGCTATGTTTGTGGCTTCGCTTCCAAACAATGTATCGCTTAGCGAGTAGGGTTGTTAGCCCTATTACAACGGCTATAAATAAAAGTGTTGCTGTGTAACTCATGCCATAACCTTCAGGCAAACCAACGAGCGTATCTGCGTAGGTCATATCGCTAAAATTAAAGCCAAGAATAGGTATAAGTAACCAAGCAATAGCATGTAATAAATACAAATGCACAAGGTATGAAAACATACTTGTTTTACCCAGTACTTGTAAAAAGTTATGCGAAAAATCGGTTTTTAAACCACTTAATGCCTTTAAAGAAATAAGCCCAAGGCCAACAGTAAGTAACATAAACTGCAGCGAAAGCGGATACTTTGTTGGGTTTAGAAACGACATAACAGTGAGTAATGAGCTTGTATGTATAGCAAACTGTGACATGTCACCGTATAAGTTAAACCCACGTAAAATGCCATAAAGCGCAAGGCAAGTAACCCCTAATAACAATGCGTGATTCATCACTTTTTTACTGTATTGTTGCGCTTTGTAATAAACACCAGCGCAATATGCCAATGCCATTAAGCCAACAATAGGGGCAACTGGGTAGGTTGTTCTAATTTGAAAATCAAAAGGGAGATCAAGTACATTTTTTTGATGTGCAATAGACCAAGCAGTATGTGCAAATGTATTAGGCTCAAAGCTTGTTCCATCAAATAAATTATGCCCAAACACGAGTAATAAGCCTGCTACAAAAATGGCATAAATGCCCAGGAAACGCAGCAGTCCTAAAATAACAAAGCCCCAGCCTATAGCCCAAATAACTTGTGCGTATAGCATTGGGTATAGTGGGTTAAAGCTCCAAGACCACGAAACAATAGTAAATTCAAACAAAATTAGCACTAAACCACGAATGATCAAGCTTTGTGAAAATGCTTTAGTGGATACATATTTATGCTCTGTTATAGCCGCAGATAGACCTGCTAAGAATACGAAGAGTGGTGCGCAAAAGTGAGAAACAAAACGCGTAAAAAAGGTAACGGGATCAGTCCCTGGAATGGTCATCGGATCGGTAACTGAGTAATTAAGGCAATAATACATACCATGGTCAATAACCATAAATATAATTATAATGCCCCGTAATATATCAATATGATGTAAGCGGTTATCGGTTGAAGGTAGCGACATAAGAGAGCTATATAGAGTGATTTAAAACTGCATTTATTATATGTTATATTGTATCAAATTGAAATCGTGTATTTATATTTTGCCCGTGATTATACACACGTAATACGACCAATATTTGCTCGCATTACTTGTAATGATACAGCTAATTATCACTTAAACTTTTTTACATACCTTAGCGTTATAAAATTAATAATGGCGAGCAAAATGGCTATTTCGTAACGGCTATAGGCTACAGCTATACCAATTAAGCCCATATTCCAAATACTGGCTGCGGTTGCTGTACCGGAGGTTGATTTGTTCTTTTTCAAAATTGCGCCACCGCCAATAAAACCAATGCCAGTAATGATGCCTTGCAACATTTTAGATTGAGCTTCTGCGCCATCTAAAACCGACATCGCTATTAATGCATACCCACACGATGCAACAGCAACAAGAGGAAAGGTACGAAGGCCTGCACCATCATGGCTACGCTCTCTGTCGTAAGCCATAGGTAGCGCAAGTAGGTATGCAATACCTAAATGTATTAAGTTATCGATGATTTCATTCCACTGTAAATCAATTTCCATTATTGAGCCTATGCGGGTTAATTTTGTTAATAATAAGCAAACAGTGGGCCATTGCATAAATAACTAATAATCAATGGTTTATTGTAGGAAGCTGAGTTTAATAAAAATTATTGAGGAAACTTTTACATGTTTTTATTACTATTTTACGCGATAGTTAATTTGATCTGAGTTTTAAAGCCCCGTATTCTTTTATCATACCTAAAAGACACCTATGTGAACCTTTTGCCTTTAAATAAAACATTAATCACACCCACTAAACTTGAAAAAACAGCGTTACTATTTTGCGCTGGGTTATCTGTTTTTGCTTTTTTATTTCCTGAACTTCTCACAGAACACTTACAACCTACCATTAATAAAATTTTAGGTCATTTAGGGTCGCCATTTTTTATATTGCAGCTGGTGGGTGTTACAAGAAAGTTTATAAATGATTTTAGGTAGTAATACTTACATTTTTTTACAGAGTTACAATAAAAAACGTATACAATTTAGGTAATATTTAGGTAAGGATGAATGATGAAAACAATTATTGTACTTTTGTTTTTTTATTGCCTTTCTGGCTGTACAGTTGCGGGCGCTATTATTGATGGGCAAGCACAATCTCAGGCGCGTAATGATAAAAATAGTATTAGCCCGGCGCAGTCAACACCTTATAAAAACCCACTAGAGCCAGTACCTACAGATAAAAACGGATTTAACTTTACTGATATGGGATTAAAGATAGATTCGGCTCTTGTTAGCCTAGTTAAAGGGGGAAGCACTACTACGCAAGTATGTAGGCAGGTCACTAAAAGTCTAAAAGAGTGTGTAGAGGTAGAAAAGTCATCTCTACACACTAATGAGGCTAAGCAGTTAAAAACTGATGATGAAATAATAAGTGTTGGTCAATAAAGCTGCTTATAAAAAAGTAGCTATGATCGTAGCCTGCTTGCATTTCAAGTGTAAGCGGGTAGCTTTTTTTATCAGCAATAGCGACTAAGTTTTCTGGCTTAAGTTGCTCTTGTAAAAAACCATCGGCATCACCTTGACTCACTAACATGGGTAAGTAATGAGCTTGCTCTGCGTTTTTCATCAGCTCGCAGCTGTCGTATTGCTTCCAAAGCGCTTTATCATTTCCTAAATAACCAGTAAATGCTTTTACACCCCAAGGGCATTCAATCGGATTTACAATAGGGCTAAAAGCCGAGGCACTTACAAAAGCAGTCGGGTTTTTAAGTGCGACCATTAATGCACCGTGCCCGCCCATAGAGTGACCACTAATTGCTTTTATACATGTTACCGGAAAATGTTGCTCTATCAATGCTGGTAATTCACTAACAACATAATCGTACATATTAAAATGGGTGTTGTAAGGAGCTTGCGTGGCATTTACGTAAAAGCCTGCGCCTTGTGCAAAGTCGTAGCTGTCTTCATTGGGTACGTTTTCGCCACGCGGGCTAGTGTCAGGCGCTACAATAGCAATACCCAGCTCTGCTGCTTTTTTAAATGCACCGGCTTTTTGCATAAAATTTTCGTCGGTACAGGTTAATCCCGATAACCAATAAAGTACCGGTACTTTATTTGCTTCACTTGCGCCAGGTGGTAAAAATACGGCAAAGCGCATAGTGCAATGTGTACTTTGCGAGCTGTGAGTATATTGCTTATGCCAACCGCCAGACACTTTTACACTTGAGATATTTTCTAACATACTTAATCCTTAAAAGCCGTAAACTTAAAAGTATTACGGCTTATTAATAAGCTATTTTACGAATGCAGTTTATTAGTAATGAATGACTGTACGAATACTTTTTCCTTCGTGCATTAAATCAAACGCTTCGTTAATATCTTCAAGGCTCATTGTGTGAGTAATAAAGTCGCTAAGAGCAAATTCACCTGCCATGTAACGCTCAACAATTTCAGGGAGTTGTGAACGGCCTTTAACGCCACCAAATGCACTACCACGCCATACACGCCCAGTTACCAGCTGAAACGGACGGGTTGATATTTCTTGGCCTGCACCTGCCACACCAATAATGACCGACTCACCCCAACCTTTGTGGCAACACTCAAGCGCTGAGCGCATTACGTCAACATTACCGATACATTCAAACGAGTAGTCAACGCCGCCATCTGTCATTTCAACAATAACTTCTTGAATTGGCTTGTCGAAATCTTTTGGGTTAATTAAATCAGTAGCACCTAGTTTTGTAGCTAAATCGAATTTAGTGGTGTTTATATCAACACCGATAATACGACCTGCACCAGCCATTTTTGCGCCAATAATCGCAGACAAACCAATACCGCCTAAGCCAAATATAGCAACAGTGTCGCCAGGCTTTACTTTAGCTGTGTTGGTAACTGCGCCCATGCCCGTTGTTACACCACAGCCTAGTAAGCAAATCTCTTCTAGTGATGCTTCTTTATTTACTTTAGCAAGTGAGATTTCTGGCAATACAGTGTACTCAGAGAACGTTGATGTACCCATGTAGTGATAAATTGGTTGGCCATCTTTAAAAAAGCGTGTAGTGCCGTCTGGCATTAGGCCTTTACCTTGTGTTTCGCGCACGGCTGAACACAGGTTAGTTTTACCTGAAGTACACATTTTACATACGCCACATTCTGCAGTGTATAAAGGAATAACATGATCCCCCACTTCAACACTCGTTACGCCTTCGCCAACTGCATAGACAACACCAGCGCCTTCGTGACCTAAAATAGCAGGAAATATGCCTTCAGGATCTTGTCCTGATAATGTAAATGCATCAGTATGACACACACCTGTAGCGGTAATTTTTACCATAACTTCGCCTTTTTTAGGCATCATCACATCAACTTCTTCAACACTAAGTGGTTGATTAGGACCCCAAGCAATGGCAGCTTTTGATTTAATAAATTCAGACATGTGTTTTATTTCCTTTAACTGGCTATTAAAAAATAATTGTAGACCCAATTTGCTTGGGTGATGGGCTTATTGTATTTGTTTCTCAAATAATGATAATCTCAATTTTATTAAAACACTTTTACAGTATGGTAATAATGGCACGTTGGGATGGAATTGATGAGTTTATAGCGGTTGGTGAAGAGGGCAGCTTTACTGCGGCTGCAAAAATGCTTGGGCTTTCGGTTGCGCATATTAGCCGCCATGTTACGGCGCTTGAGCAACGTTTAAATACCCAGCTTTTAACTCGTACTACTCGTAAAGTGGTTTTAACTAAAGAAGGTGAAGTGTACTTACATCAAATAAAGCACTTACAACACGCTATGGATGAGGCAACTCAAGGCCTTGCTCAGCAACAAAGTACGCCTAAAGGTAAAATAAAGCTCACAGCACCAGTTATGTACGGAGAGAGCTTTATTATGCCCATAGTGCATAATTTTATGAAGGAGCATCCCGAGGTAGAAGTTGTTGCCACACTAAGTAACGAGCAAGAAAACTTATTAGAGGGCGGATTTGATTTAGCCATAAGGTTAGGGCATTTAAAAGATTCGAGCTTAAAAGCGCGTAGGTTAAGTGCGCGGCGTTTTATTATGTGCGCTGCACCGCAGTATTTAACGCGATTTGGTGAGCCGCATACTTTAGGCGAGCTAAACAGCCATGAATGTTTAATTGGGAATAGTAGCTACTGGCGCGTAAACGAAAATGGGCGCGATAAACACATAAAAATAGCAGGGCGGCTACAGTGTAATAGTGGTTGGGCGCTGGTGGATGGCGCAAAAAAGGGGCTCGGTATTGTACAACTCCCAGACTACTACATTGAAAACGAAATTAACTCAGGGCAATTGGTGCCTATTTTAACACCCTATCAACCACAGCAAGAAGGGGTATGGGGCGTATATCCACCAAGGCAGTTTGTGGCGACTAATGTACGGGTATTGCTCGATTATTTAGTTAAAGGGCTGAAAGCTTAATCGCGAATTAATGGTTAAGCATGTATTGCTGTAAATATAGCCAAGTATCAGATTTTTAAATTATTTCTTACATTTTACGCCATACCCAAAGGCACTTTTTTCGTGCTACTATTGCTCAATACTTTTACGATAAGTGTTAAAAATAATATGTTTCAACCGCTTAGCTTATTTATAGGGCTTAGATATAGTCGCTCCTCTAAAGGAAATGCGTTTATATCGTTTATTTCGTTTTTTTCTATTGCCGGTATCGCTATTGGTTTAATGGCATTATTTACGGTAAGCAGTGTAATGAACGGGTTTGAAAATAGCCTAAAAACCAATATGCTTGGACTTATTCCGCATGTTGAAGTTAGCGCAGGTAAACACACTGCCACCCAAATGGGCACCCTTAAAACCGACCTCGAACAATCTCCTTATGTTGATCATGTAAGCTTATATCGCCACGGCGAAGCTATTTTGCAAACGAATAAAGACTTGCACGGCGTTTTACTACAAGGCCTTTATAACGACAGCGGGTCTTTGTATAAAATTACCGATAAAATAGTGCAAGGCGATTGGAAAACTGTATTAAACAAAAATTACAACATTGCTATAAGCCGTTATTTGAGTCGTAAATTAGGCGTTAGCGTGGGTGATAAGCTTCGCGTTATTATGCCTAATGCTTCAACATATACACCTCTTGGGCGAGTACCCAGCCAGCGTTTATTTAAAGTGGCCGCAATATACGAAACCGGATCTGAGATAGATATGGCACTTGCGTTTACAAGTGGCGCTTCACTACAACGGGTATTAAAGCTGGATAAAAACACTGCCCCAAATTTAAGTGTTTCATTGCACGAACCTTTCGAACTAGATGAGTTTATTGAAGCAAGCCAGCGTATTTTACAAGATCATAATTATAGTGATTGGCGCAGTACCCAAGGTACTCTATTTGCAGCCGTTGCTATGGAAAAGCGCATTATGTCTATGTTGCTTGCCCTCATTGTATTGGTGGCTGTATTTAATATTGTATCGGCATTAACCATGATGGTAAGCGAAAAACAAGGTGAAGTGGCCATACTACAAACGTTAGGTTTAACGCCTTCGCAAGTGCAAAAAGTGTTTATGGTGCAAGGCTTATATAACGGCGTAATTGGTACAGCAATAGGCGCATTTTTAGGTGTAATATTTAGTTTATATATAAATGAGCTACTTGCATTAGTGGGCTTAAACTTATTGGCAGGTATAGAGCTTCCGGTAAAATTTGATATTTTGAGTTTAGTAATAATAGCGTTTGCCAGTATTGCTATGAGCTTTTTAGCTACCTTATATCCTGCGCGTAAAGCCGCAAAAGTAAAACCAGCAGAGGTATTACGTTATGAATGATTTAGTAATTAGTTGTGAAAATTTAAGTAAAGTTTATCAAGATGGCAGCAACCAAGTTGAAGTATTAAAAGGTGTTGATTTAGCGCTGCAGCAAGGTGAAATGCTCGCTATTGTAGGGAGTTCTGGCTCTGGTAAAAGTACGCTTTTACACATACTTGGCACATTAGATACCGCAAGCTCAGGTAGCGCTAAAATTAAAAACCAAGAAGTTGCAAAACTTTCGCGAACAGAGCAAGCCGCATTTAGAAACCAAAACTTGGGTTTTATCTATCAATTTCATCACTTATTAATGGAGTTTAGCGCAGTCGAAAACGTGGCTATGCCATTATTAATTAAAGGCTTGAGTGCAAAAGAAGCCAAAGCTCAAGCGCTCGATATGCTCGAAAAAGTAGGCCTTGCACATCGCAGCTCGCATAAACCGTCTGCGCTTTCTGGTGGAGAGCGCCAACGCGTGGCTATTGCCCGTGCACTGGTTACAAAACCTGCGCTTGTGCTTGCTGATGAACCAACCGGTAATTTAGATAAACAAAATGCGATTAAAATTTACGATTTAATTAATGAGCTTAACCAAAGCTTAAACACCAGTTTTGTGGTAGTTACACACGATTTAGAACTTGCCGATAAGCTGGGTAAAATAGCGTATTTAGATGATGGAAAACTAGCTATTAAAGAGTCGCAGTATGTTGCTTAGTGCATTTTTAAGTAAACGCTTTAGAGCTTACTCAGGCCATAAAGACGAAAAAAACGGCTTTGTTAGTTTTATCGCTAAAGCATCGACTATTGGTATTTTATTAGGTGTCGCGGTTTTAATTGTGGCGCTGTCTGTAATTAATGGCTTTGAGCAGCAACTAGTACACCGCTTACTAAGTGTTGTACCGCAGGTTGAATATGTAGCACCAAGTAGACCCATCGCGAATTGGTCGCAAAAGGTTGAGGATTTACAAACACAACCGCATGTAACAGGGGCTGCGCCATTTATTGCTGTAAATGGGATGGCGCAATATAAAAGCCAGTTAAAAGCAGTTGAAATTCGTGGTGTAGAGCCATCGCTCGAGAGTAATGTATCGGCGGTAAACCAGTTTACCAGTGGTAAATTAGTCAGCCAGTTAGGCTTTGATGACGTTATCTTAGGCAAGCAAATAGTAAAACAGTTAGATGCCAAAGTAGGCGACAACATTACGTTACTTATTCCGCAAATAAGCCAAAAAGGTCAGTCGTTATTAGCACCTAAACGCGTAACACTTAATCTTGCAGGTGTTATAGAAATGGGCGGGCCGATTGATAGTACCGCTGCGTTTATACATATTAACAAAGCGCAGCAAGCACTGGGTTACGACGAGACTCAAGTAACAGGGCTGCGATTAAGTGTTGATGATGTATTTTCAGCGCATCAAATAGCGTTAAAAGTGGGCCAAACTATTGACGACTATGTGTATATTTCTAGTTGGTTCAGAACCCAAGGCAGCCTGTATCAAGATATTCAAATGGTACGTACCATTGTTTATATTGTGGTGTTTTTAATTATTGCAGTAGCTAGTTTTAATATTGTGTCTTCCTTGGTGATGGAAGTGCGCGAAAAACAAGGCAATATTGCTATTTTAAAAACCATGGGCGCGAAAGACAGCACTATTTTAGCCACCTTTGTAATGCAGGGCTTAATGCAAGCATTTGTAGGCGTGGCACTAGGAACACTAATTGGTGTGGTATTAGCGCTTAATATAAGTGAGCTTTTTACGTGGATAAGCCAGTTATTTGGAGCCAATCCGCTTGAAGGTGTTTATTTTATAGAGTTTTTACCAAGTAAATTAGTACTTGAAGATATTGGTATTACAGTGATTGTTACGTTTGTGCTTGCGATACTTGCCACTATTTATCCTGCATGGCAAGCAACGCGCGTAGATCCTGCCAAGGTGCTTGGTAACTAGGTATAAGAAGCTCAGATAAAAATTAATAGGGTGGTATTAGTAAACCTGTTAAACTAGGTGCTTATTTAAAATTAAGCAATAACTGCTTGGTTGCTATACCTCACTTTGGGATTTACTTTGACTAATAACGATATTTTACGCCGCATTCGCTACACTTTTAACTTAACTGATACTGCTATGGTCAATGTTTTTGCATCAGCAGAGCATACGGTCACTAAAGAGCAAGTAATTGCATGGTTAACTAAAGAAGGTGAAGAGGCTTTTACCCCAATAAGTGATACTGAGTTTGCAAGCTTTTTAAATGGGTTTATTAATACCCAACGTGGCAAACGCGAAGGTGAGCAACCAGAGCCAGAGAAAAAGCTAAACAACAATATTATCTTTATGAAGCTACGTATTGCTTTAAATATGAAAGCAGAAGATGTTATAGCAACACTTGCACTTGTTGATTTTGATTTAAGTAAGCATGAGTTAAGCGCATTTTCTCGTAAAGTAGATAACAAACATTACCGTGTTTGTAACGATCAAATATTACGTTTGTTTTTAACCGGCGTACAAAAGCAGCATCGTCCAGAAGAGTCTGCTTAGTAACTGGTTTTAGCTAATTAGCTTTTAGTTAATGGGCTTGTGTATGTGCAATGCTACATAAAGCCTATTATCAATGGTAAACCCCAACACTTAATAATTAAATACATTTATAACAACACCAAGTTACTTATTGGTTTACTTGCGTGTAAAAATTATATTGCCCCCGCACAAATAGTTCACAGATTAACGCTAATTTTGGCAAAATAAAGATAATAATTGCATTCGTAAGCTATAACGCTGTAAAGCTCGGTCATAACAGCGTAGGATCAAGTTACTTTCGAATGAAAATTAGGTTTGCACTTTAGGTGCATTAACATATAAAAAATTATGCAACTAACTGCAAAACCATCACTTCCTAATGCGTTACTTATTTCTATTAGTACACCACAATTTAAAGGCGACGAAGCAACAGAATCGCTTGCAGAGCTTGCTCGTTTGGTAACTACATTAGGCTTTAAAGTAGTAGGTACACAATCGCAAAAGCAAAGTTCTACCCAAAAAGTTAATGTACTGGGCTCAGGAAAACTAGCTGAAATAGCACACCTTACCGGCAATAAAGGGATGGTTGAAAACGAGCAAGAAGATGATTTACTTGATGAAGACCCTTTAACCGAAATATCCTCAGAAATTCCATCAAACGATTTAGAGTTTGCATGTGCCGATGTAGTGGTATTTGACTGCGATTTAACGCCTTCTCAACTACGTAATGTTGAGAACCAATTAGGTGTAGAAGTATTTGATCGCACTGGTATTATCATTGAAATATTTAGCCGTCATGCGCGTACTAAAACAGCAAAATTACAAGTTGAAATTGCTCGCCTTAATTATGTCGCGCCACGGCTTCGTGAAACATCAACAGGTGATAAAGAACGCCAAATGGGTAAAGGTGCGGGTGAAACCACACTTGAGCTAAATCGCCGTAAGGTGCGCGATCAGTTAGCAGAATTAAAGCGCGAACTTGTTAGTGTTCAAGATGTAATGATGGACAGACGTACGCAGCGCTCTGAGCTATTCTCAGTGGCTTTAATTGGTTATACCAATGCGGGCAAGTCATCAATGATGCGCGCAATTACAGGTAGTGATGTAGAAGGCGAAAACAAACTTTTTGCAACGCTAGATACCACTGTTCGCGCGCTGTATCCGATTACCCAGCCTCGTATATTGGTTTCAGATACGGTTGGTTTTATTAAAAAATTACCTCATGATTTGGTTGCTTCATTTCATTCAACGCTCGCTGAGGCACATGATGCGTCGTTACTGTTATATGTTGTAGATGCTTCAGATCCTTCTTTTCGCTCACAACTTGAAGTAGTACATAAAGTACTGGCAGAAGTTGGGGTAGAAGGTAGCAAAAAATTATTAGTACTGAATAAGTCAGACCAATTAAGTACTGATCAACAGCAGTCGCTAATGGATGAGTTTCCTGATGCGATGATGACCTCTACACGTAATCCAGATGATATTAGTAAACTGCACAAATACATTATTGGCATTGCTCAAGAGGACATGATTGAAGAAGAGATTGTTATACCGTACACAGCTAAAGGTATTGTGGGCGAAATTCGATCGAGTATGAGTGTTGTTAAAGAAGAATATGAATACAGCCATATTAAATTAACAGTGCGTTCGAGTGCGATTGATTTAGAACGTTTAAAAAAGAGAATGTTAAATTTATAATAAATTCAGTACATAAAAAGCACAGCCAATTGGCTGTGCTTTTTAGTATTAGTCCTAACATACGTAAATTTAACGCTGCTAGCTCTGAACATAGCTCTGAGATAAATTCCCTACCCAGAGCCTCAGTTACTTAAAGACGAAACTAGGAAAAAGCGTTGTCGCTTAGCTCTTCTTGCATTTGCTCGCGCATTTTAAATTTTTGCAGTTTACCTGTTACTGTCATTGGGTAGTTTTCTACGAAACGGATATGTCGTGGCATTTTAAAGTAGGCTAGTTTGTCTTTTAAAAACTCACGAATTGCTTGCTCATCAAGTACAGCATCTTCTTTTGGTTGGATCCAAGCGCACACTTCTTCGCCATACTTTTCATCGGTTATACCAAATATGGCAGCATCTTGAATGCCAGGGTAGGTGTAAAGTACTTCTTCTATTTCTCGAGGGTAAATGTTTTCGCCGCCGCGAATAATCATATCTTTTATACGCCCAACAATCGTAACAAACCCTTCTGTATCCATGACACCTAAATCGCCAGAGTGCAGCCAACCTTCGTCATCTATTGTGGCTTTTGTTTTAGCTTCGTCATTCCAATAGCAGCGCATTATGCCTGCACCTTTACTACACACTTCGCCAGGTTGACCAATTTTTTGAATGTTACCCAGCTCGTCAATTATTTTAACCTCGGTATGGGCAAGTGCGCGGCCAACCGTTGTTACTTGCCGCTCTATTGAAGAGTCTGTTTCGGTAATGTTGTTTATGGGGCTGCACTCCGTTTGCCCGTAAGCAATCAGTATTTGATGCATGTTCATTTGTGTTTGTACTTTGCGCATTACTTGCTCTGGGCATGTAGAGCCTGCCATTACACCCGTGCGTAAAGTACTTAGGTCATAATCGTTAAAGTTACTCAGCTCAAGCTCACTAATAAACATAGTAGGTACACCGTGCAGCGCTGTACATCCTTCTTGTTGAACTACATCAAGCGTGGTTTTTGCATCGAACGAATCACTAGGGTAAATGGCTGCTGCACCTTTACTAACACACAATAAGCTACCCAATACCATTGCAAAGCAATGATATAACGGGATAGGGATACATAACTTGTCATCGCTCGTAAAGTGCATAGATTCGGCGACGAATAGCGCATTATTTAAAATATTTTTATGAGTGAGCGTTGCGCCTTTTGGGTTGCCTGTTGTACCTGATGTAAATTGTATATTGATGTCTTGATCAGCATTTAAGTTTTCACCTATTGCTTTTAATTCAAGCTCATGAGCTGCTGTTGGCAAGTTAATAACATCATTAAAAGAGTGCATACCAGGAGATGCTTCATCGCCAATGCGGATTATATTTTTAAGAGTGGGTAGTGCTTTTAAATTAAGTGTGTACTTATCGCAAGTTGCAAGTTCTGGCGCTAAACCATTAAGCATTTCTAAGTAATCACTGCCTTTAAAATTTGATGCTGTGATTAGAGTTGAGCATTCAACACTATTTAAAGCATATTGTAATTCGTTAGGACGATATGCCGGGTTGAGGCACACCATTATTGCGCCAATTTTTGCCGTTGCAAATTGGGTTAAGCACCACTCAATATTATTAGGAGACCAAATACCAACGCGCTCACCTGGTTTTACGCCAAGGGCAAGTAACCCCTTAGCAAGCTGATTAACTTCTTTTTGAAATTCTTTATACGTTAATCTAATACCTTGGTGATGAACTACAACAGCTAACGCCTCTGGGTTTTTGTCGACAATGAAGTCAAAGTAATCGCCTATAGTTGAATTTGTTAAAGGTGTGCTTTGTATACCTTTAAAGTAGCTTTGAGATAACGGCAAGTGATTTATTTGCTCTACTTCTTTTACCGGGGTAGTGTGTGTGTGCATTGCTCTCTCCATGAAAATGTGTGTGAGTTATGTAAACTACAAAGTTAAAATAAACACATATTGTCGACAAAGAGAAGTGTGGTTAGACTAATGTATTATTAGATTAATAAAAGCTAATACTACTTTTTAGACACAAAAAAACGCGTCTTACAATGTAAGTACGCGTTTTTAAACGAGTAATGATTTTACATTTCGTCGCTGCGGTATGTTTTTTTCATGATATAAACGTAAGCGTTTACAAAAGCATTTTCTTGGTACTTTTTAAGGCCTGTTTCTTCAAAATCAATAGGGATGGGGTTGCGTTTTAACTGCTCTTTAACTTCAGTTGTAGTAAATAAACGTACATCTAAGTTGTTGATTAATTGAATTGCAGTTTCCATTTTAAAGCCTTTTGCACTGCCAGCAAATTTACCTTTAGGCTGACGCTCACGAATTGCAACAGAATCAATTTGGTAATCTTGCATTAGTTTTGCAAAATCGAATTGAAATTTACGCATTACTTCAGTGTCGTTACCGTTACCTAAGGTAAAGCGTGTTTGGCGCACATCGCGAATATCAAATACGTCATTATCTTTACTTAAAATACAAAGTAGTACATCACTACCGGTAATTTCTACACCACATGTTCTCATGTCTATTCTCTAAAATAACTTAATTACGCAGTATTATACGCAACGCACATTAAAATGCGAGTGTGGGTATAGCTGTAGGCGCGTAATTAATGCATTGATGCTTTTATATTTTAATAAAATGATTTTTTTGCTTTAAAAGCTACATTTTGTGGATAAAACGGGTCGATTTCACCCCTTTAAACTTGTAATTAAATGCGCGGCACGCGACAATATATCTTTGTAGTTGAATAGACTCCTCATCTACATATATTAGTCAATGCTTATTCGTAAAAGCGTTGTCGAGTCATTCTCATTTAATTTATTAAAAATACACGTGATACATTGTAGGTGTCACCACTGTAGCAAGGATTTATAATGCCAGTTATTACTCTTCCAGACGGAAGTCAACGTAGTTTTGAAAACCCTGTAAGCACGCTTGATGTTGCAAACGACATTGGTCCTGGTTTAGCTAAAGCGACCATTGCGGGCCGTGTAAATGGCGACCGTGTTGATGCATGTGATTTAATTAGTGATGACTCTCGTCTTGAGATCATTACCGCTAAAGACGATGACGGCCTTGAAATCATTCGTCACTCTTGTGCTCACTTAATCGGTCATGCAGTTAAGCAACTTTTCCCAGACGCAAAAATGGCAATTGGTCCTACCATTGATAACGGTTTTTACTACGATATCGATATGGAACACTCACTATCACAAGATGATCTTGAAGCAATTGAAAAGCGTATGCTGCAACTTGCAAAAACCAACTACGACGTAGTGAAAAAAACAGTAAGCTGGCAAGAAGCACGCGATACATTTGAAGCGCGTGGCGAAACATACAAAATAGAAATTTTGGACGAAAACATCGCTAAAGATGACCGTCCTGGGTTATATCATCACGAAGAATATGTAGACATGTGTCGTGGACCTCACGTTCCTAACATGAAATTTTGCCAAAACTTTAAAATAATGAAAGTGGCGGGTGCATATTGGCGTGGTGATTCAGAAAACAAAATGCTACAACGCATTTACGGCACCGCGTGGGGCGATAAAAAGCAACTTAAAGCGTATTTAAAGCGCCTTGAAGAAGCTGAAAAACGCGATCACCGTCGTATTGGTAAAGCGCTTGATTTATGGCATTGGCAAGAAGAAGCGCCAGGCATGGTATTTTGGCACAACGATGGTTGGAGCATTTACCGCGAGCTTGAAGAATTTGTACGTGAAAAATTACGCGAATATGAGTACGAAGAAGTAAAAGGTCCAATGATGATGGACCGTTCACTTTGGGAAAAATCAGGTCACTGGGAAAAATATTCAGAAGCAATGTTTACCACTGAGTCTGAAAAACGTGAATACGCAATTAAACCAATGAACTGCCCTGGTCACGTGCAAATCTTTAACCAAGGTTTAAAATCGTACCGTGATTTACCACTTCGTATGGCTGAATTTGGTTGTTGTCACCGTAATGAACCATCAGGTGCACTACACGGTTTAATGCGTGTACGTGGCTTTACACAAGATGACGCTCACATTTTCTGTACTGAAGAGCAGATAATGGACGAAGTGTCAGCGTGTATTAAGATGGTTTATGATACATATGAAACATTCGGATTTGAGAAGATTGTAGTTAAGCTATCTACTCGCCCAGAACAACGCATTGGTGAAGACCATATGTGGGATAAAGCAGAGCTTGCTTTAGCTGATGCACTTAAGCTAAACGATATTGAATTTGATTATCTTCCGGGCGAAGGCGCGTTTTACGGTCCTAAGATTGAATTTACTTTGTACGATTGTTTAGACAGAGCGTGGCAGTGTGGTACAGTGCAATTAGACTTTGCATTACCGGGTCGTTTAGGTGCTACTTATGTAGCAGAAAATAACGAGCGTCGTACACCTGTAATGATACATCGTGCTATTTTAGGTTCTATTGAACGCTTTATTGGCATTTTAACTGAAGAGTACGCTGGTTTATTCCCGACGTGGCTTGCACCAAAGCAAGTGGTAATTATGAATATTACCGATAAACAGGCTCCTTATGTTAAAGAAGTTGTACAAAAATTAAATAAACTTGGAATTAGAGCCGCTGCTGACTTGAGAAATGAGAAGATTGGCTTTAAAATCCGTGAGCATACACTGAAGCGTATTCCATATTTACTTGTTGTTGGCGATAAAGAAGTTGAACAGCAAGAAGTAGCAGTGCGTACTCGCACAGGTGAAGACCTTGGCAAATTTAATGTTGATGATTTTGTAGCTAAAATTAGTGAAGAAATTAAAAATCGACAGTAAAAATCGAGCGTGTAAGGCATTAACAAATAGCCATTTACACGCTTATATTATTGATATTCTTGGAGGAACGTACTATTAGAGGCGGCAAGAAAGGGCAACAAACAGCTCAAAAAAATCGTATTAACGAAGAAATTACAGCGCAAGAAGTTCGTTTAATTGACATTGAAGGCGAACAAGCTGGAATTCAGTCATTACAAGACGCGCAAACTATGGCCGATGCAGCGGGTGTTGATCTTGTTGAGATCAGTCCAAACGCTGAGCCGCCTGTTTGTAGAATCATGGACTACGGTAAGTTCATCTTTGAAAAAAGCAAAGAACTAAAAGAGCAGAAGAAGAAGCAAAAGCAAATCCAGATAAAAGAAATCAAATTCCGTCCTGGTACGGATGAAGGTGATTATCAGGTTAAGCTTCGCAACTTACGTAAGTTCTTAGAAGCTGGTGATAAAGCTAAGATTACTATCCGCTTCCGTGGTCGTGAAATGGCTCACCAAGAAATTGGTATAGAATTATTAAACCGTATCAAAGCCGATTTAGAAGAGCTTGCAGTAGTTGAGTCTTTCCCAAATCGTGTTGAAGGCCGCCAAATGGTTATGATGATGGCGCCTGTTGCTAAAAAATAATTTTTAAGCGATAATACGCACCGAAATTAGCTCAGGTCTGCAAGCAATATGCGAATATTCACCTGAGTTAACCGGTCTTAAAGCAAGATTGCGGCATTTATGTTGGGTCTTCACCGGAACATGGCAGTAAGTTAGGCCTAAAAGTGGAGCTATAGAAATATATCTCACGCCTGCTTACTAATTTAAAAGCAATACAATTGGAGTTATTGCAATGGCTTATAAGCTAAAAAGTCACAGTGGCGCTGCTAAGCGTTTCAAAAAGACTGCTTCTGGCGGTTTCAAGCGTAAACAAGCGCATCTTCGTCATATTCTGACTAAGAAAACTTCTAAGCGTAAGTTACACCTACGTCCTAAGATGATGGTTCATAAAAATGACCATGGTCTAGTTTCACGTATGTTACCGTTCGCTTAATAGGGGTTTTTAGAAATGGCAAGAGTTAAACGCGGCGTTGTCGCACGTGCACGTCACAAAAAAGTTTTAAAACAAGCAAAAGGTTACTACGGAGCACGTTCACGTGTTTACCGCGTAGCTTTCCAGGCTGTTACTAAAGCGGGTCAATACGCTTACCGTGACCGTCGTGCGAAGAAACGTACTTTCCGTCAATTATGGATTGCACGTATCAATGCTGCTTCACGTCAAAATGGTCTGTCTTACAGCCGTTTTATCAATGGTCTTAAAAAGACTTCTGTAGAAATCGATCGCAAGATCCTTGCAGATATCGCTGTTTACGACCAAGTTGCATTCGCAGCGCTTGTAGAAAAAGCAAAAGAAGGCCTAGCCGCTTAAGCTTTTTTATATAAGTATTAAAAAGGAGCCTATGGCTCCTTTTTTTGTGCCTGTAATTTAGTAACTTAACCTAATGAGTAATACTAATTCGCTTAATTAAATGATCTATTTTGAGGGCGGAAAAACGTGTTGATAGCTAGGTAAAAAATTCGCTATTTAGTTGTTCTCGGCAATTGCTCCTGCATTGCTCTACCTTCTGCATCCATGCAGTCATAAATGAGAGTTTTTTAACGCAGGTAGCGACATGTTTAGCCCCGCAAAATGATTAAGTATTATTGCACATTGGTATAATACTTAATAAGGTTATAAAGCCTAAAAACACAGGTGTGAATGAGTGAAATGTATTTGGCTGCATTTTTTTGTTGAATCACCGCAGTTTCCTCATTATAAAAAATTTAGTTGATATAATTTATATAATTAAGGCGTTTGTTAGAGAATTTTATGTTTGCAAGTTTACTCATTTTATCTGCAAGTGTGGCGTATGACGCACACTTACCTCCACTCATTGAGTGGCAGGGGAAAAGCGTAGAGCTTTTACAAAAACAAGGGCCGTTAACTACTGACTTTGAGTTATCTGCAGGTGAAGCGTCGCCCGATTATGCAAATACAATGGCATTTGTAGATAGGTTAGTTGCTGCAAACCCTACTCAGTTTCAATCTCAAACCATTGGCTATAGTAATAGTAAGCGTGCAATAAAAATGCTAATTGCCAGTGAGCAAGGTTTTTTTGAAGCAAGGCAAATGGCTAATAGCACTAAGCCAACTATTTTTATCCAGGCAGGAATACATTCTGGGGAAATAGACGGTAAAGATGCCATGTTCATGTTACTCAGAGATATAGCGACGGGTAAGCGCCGTGACATTTTAAAAAAGGTAAACATATTATTTATTCCTATTTTAAATGTAGATGGCCACGAACGTAGCAGTGCGTTCAATCGCATTAATCAACGGGGCCCTGCAAAAATGGGCTTTAGAACAAATGCTAATAACCTTAATTTAAATCGTGATTTTACTAAATTAGATACCCCAGAAGTTAGAAGTGTTTTAAAGGTTATTAACGACTACAACCCAAATTTATACATTGATGTACACGTTACCGACGGCGCAGATTACCAATACGATGTGACTTATGGTTACAATCCGGTATTTTCGAGCGAATCGCCTGCGGTATCAGATACATTAAACCAGTTTTTTAAACCTCTCATTGACGATACGCTAGCGAAGCAAGGACACATCCCAGGACCACTTGTTTTTGTTATGGACAAGCGCGACTTTAAAAAAGGGTTAGCGGGCTGGGTTGCTACGCCACGTTTTTCAAATGGTTGGGGGGATTTAAAGTCATTGCCGACTATTTTAGTCGAAAATCATTCATTGAAGCCTTACAAGCAACGTGTATTGGGAACTTATGTATTTTTAGATGGTGCTATTACTGCGCTATCAAAGCACAGTCATGAATTAGCTAATGCAGTAAAAAAAGAACAAGAATTTGTTCCTAAACAGCTAATAGTAAAGCGTGGCTATGCCAAGCAAGCTGATACGATTGCGCAGTTTAAAGGCATTGAATATTCATCAAGCATGAATTCACTTTCGGGTCAAAATGAAGTGAAATATTTGGGTAAAGCACATACATATACTGACTTACCTATTTATTGGCAAAAAGATGTACAGCATACAGTTGAAGTACCTAAAGCTTTTTTTATTCCGCCTGTATATAGCAACATTATTGAGAAACTAAAGTTACATGGTGTCTCTATTAATAAACTTGAAGGGGCAAACACACAGCCTTTGAAAGTTGCAAAGGTGGCTGAATACACGTTTGATAAAGCACCATTTGAAGGGCGTTTTAGAGTATCAGCAACTTTTGATTACGTCCCTGCTATAAATGTAGATTTAGATGGTTGGTATCAAGTTAATACTCAACAAAAAGCAGGTGAGCTTGCTGTGCATTTATTGCACCCAGAAGCTCCTGATTCATTTTTTGCGTGGGGTGAGTTTAATACTATTTTTCAGCGTACCGAGTACATGGAAAACTATGCGCTAATTCCGTATGCACGCCAAATGCTAAAAGATAACCCAAAGCTTGCGCTTAAGTTTGATGAAAAAATTAAAGATAAATCATTCGCGAGTGACGCAGAAGCTCGATTAAACTGGTTATATGAACAAAGTCCATTTTATGATCAAGCGTACTTAAAGTATCCAATACTTATGTCATTCGAAGAAGAAGTTGTTATTCCAGATCAAAAAAGTAAAGAAATTTAATATGGAAATCATAACTATACCTGTCACTGCCTTTGCACAAAACAGCCGTATTATTTGGTGTAGCGAAACTAAACACGCTGTGGTTATCGACCCAGGTGGCGACACTGATAAAATAATAACGGTCCTTAATGAGCATAAACTAGCATTAAGTGCTATTTGGTTAACGCACGGGCATTTAGATCATGTGGGTGGGGCTGATATTTTACGAAATCAATTTAACGTACAAATTATTGGTCCACAAAAAGATGAGTACTTTTGGTTTGAAAACTTACCTATGCAAGCACAGATGTTTGGATTTAAACCCATTGAACCGTTTTATCCGGATATTTGGCTAAACCATAATGACACCGTGAGCGTAGGTAAACTTAGCTTTTTAGTGAAACATTGCCCGGGGCATACACCCGGTCATATAGTGTTTTACCAACCAGACTATGAGTGCGTTATTGTCGGTGACGTTATTTTTAAAGGCTCAGTAGGGCGCACTGACTTTCCTAAGGGGAACAGTGAACAACTTATAGAGTCGATTAAGACGCATATTTTAACCTTACCTGATAATACTAAAATATTGGCAGGACATGGTAGCGACACTACGGTGGGGTTTGAAAAGAAAACAAATCCTTTTGTAAGTGGTAAGTTTGGTTAAGTTACTTATTTTAAGTTTACAAACTGCATAAACATTAAAAATAAGCAGACTGAGTTTTAAAATGGTTGTATAATTTAACCAGTTTATTTGATAAATAAGAAATAAAATGTCTCTAAATCACGTAGATCGCCAAATATTGGCACTTTTACAACAAGATGCTAGTTTATCAACCGCAGAAATTGCAGATAAAGTAGGCTTGTCTCAATCTCCATGCTGGCGTCGAATCGCTAAGCTAGAGCAAGATGGTTATATAAAAAGCAAAGTGGCTCTTTTAGATGAGAAAAAACTTGGCTTTGATATGCTTGTATATGCACATGTGCGTTTATCAAATCACGGTAAAAAGAATCTTGCTGAGTTTGAAAAGCTGATCATGAGCTACGACGAGGTAACAGAGTGTTACACTATGGCTGGTACCATGGACTTTATGCTACGCATAATTTCACAAGGCATAGAAGGGTATGAGCATTTTGTGCGCGATAATTTACTAAGCTTAGAATACGTCCAAGAAGTACATTCTAATGTAACAATGACATGTGTAAAACGCAGTACTTCCCTTCCTTTGTAAAAGCACTTCTTTTAAAAGCTAAACCATTTTTAGTTTAGCTTAACCACATAATGATAATTGTTAACTGAGCGCTAATTTGGTAGAATTTAGCGCTTTTTTTGATACCCATTACACCATTTGAGGACCTCAATGTTTAACTTACTCAGTAGGGCGCCTAGCTCTGCTAAAAACGATATTCTATCTGGATTAACTGTGGCGTTAGCCTTAGTCCCAGAAGCAGTTGCGTTTGCCTTTGTTGCAAATGTAGAACCTTTGGTTGGTCTATATGCCGCGTTTATCGTTGGTTTAATTACGGCTATTTTTGGTGGTCGCCCTGGTATGATTTCAGGTGCAACCGGTGCACTAGCTGTTGTCATGGTAAGTTTAGTGCTTGATCACGGTGTTGAGTATCTATTTGCAACTGTGTTGCTGATGGGAATACTGCAAATTCTCGCGGGTGTATTTAAGCTCGGTAAGTTTATCCGTATGGTTCCTCATCCGGTAATGCTTGGTTTTGTAAACGGGTTAGCAATTGTTATATTTTTAGCTCAGCTAGGGCAGTTTAAAGTGCCAGATGGTATGGGCGGACAAGAATGGATGACAGGTAATCCATTATTTATCATGCTTGGCTTAGTTGCATTAACCATGGCAATAATCCACTTTTTGCCAAAATTGACTACAGCAGTGCCTTCATCTCTAGTTGCTATTGTAACTGTAACTGGATTAGTGATTGGATTTGATTTAGAAGCGCATACAGTATTAGATTTCTTAAAAGGTATGACAGGTAATGAAGCGGCAACTATTGCCGGTGGCTTACCAGAATTTCACATTCCTATGGTGCCGTTTACTCTAGATACACTGTATATTATTTTCCCGTATGCACTTATTTTAGCCGCTATTGGTTTAATTGAATCATTATTAACACTTAGCTTAATAGACGAAATTACTGAAACTCGTGGCCATTCTAACAAAGAATGTATAGGCCAAGGCGCAGCAAACGTAACGTGTGGCTTTTTTGGTGCGATGGGCGGTTGTGCAATGATTGGCCAATCAATGATCAACATTAATTCAGGTGGTCGCTCACGTTTATCAGGTATAAGCGCGGCATTAATGTTACTAGCCTTTATTATTTTCGCATCGAGCTTAATAGAAATGATCCCACTTGCAGCCTTAGTAGGTGTTATGTTTATGGTTGTGCTTGGCACATTTGAATGGGCAAGCTTTAAGATGATGAAGCGTGTACCGCTATCTGACGCTTTTGTTATTGTGCTTGTGTCGGGAGTAACAGTTATTACCGATTTAGCTATTGCAGTATGCGTAGGTGTTATTGTATCGGCATTAGTATTTGCTTGGCAGCACGCAAAACACATTTACACAACAAACTATATTGATGAAAAAGGTGCAAAAGTATATGAGCTGCACGGGCCGTTATTTTTCGGCTCAGTTAAAAACTTTTCAGAGTTATTTGATGTTAAAAATGATCCTAAAAATGTGATTGTTGAATTTAAACACAGCCGCGTATCTGACCACAGTGCAATAGAAGCAATTGATACACTTGCTGACAAATACACAAAAGCAGGTAAACAACTTCATTTACGTCACTTAAGTAAAGACTGTACGCAGTTGCTTCATAAAGCACGAGATTTAGTTGAAGTGAATGTGATTGAAGATCCAACCTACAAAGTAGCATCAGATAAACTAGCTTAATTTACACAAGGCTATTGATATTTAAAAAGCGGAAGGCGGATAACCTTTCGCTTTTTTAGTGTCTCGACTATTTGTTTGCGGTAAGACTCTTAAAAAGCAAGGCAAGCTGTAGTGCTATGCAAACTCATAAATCTATATAATAAGACTACCTAATTTTGTGAAAATTAGCCCTACATAGGTAAAAATAATAAAAATAACAAACGCCTATTTTATGGAATTAGCTTTAACCATACGGAGTAAACATCTATTTTGAACTGGCAATCTTTAGTCGATAACAGGCAACGTTTTTTTTGGCTTTTGCAAATCGCGGGCTGGATTGGTTACGCGTTAGTAAATTATATCGGCTCTAAAGTATTTGAAATGCGTGATATATATGTATTTGTTATTTTATTGAATGCTTACGCTGGTTGTTTGATGACAGTGCCGCTTAGGTATATTTACCGTAAAATTTGGAATGCCTCGCCCTGGGTGTTAATGATTGTAGTATTTGGTGCCTCTTATATAACGGGCACTCTATGGGCTGTCGTTCAAAAATTCAATCTATGGGAAATATACCGCCATGGTTATAGACCAGAGGAGTGGTTTTATTACCTGCAGCAAGGTTTAGATTCGGTTTATATTATTTTATGTTGGAGTGGTTTGTACTTTGGCGTTAAATATTATCAGTTATTACAAAGTGAGCGACAAAAAGCGTTAAAGGCCACAACGATGGCACACGAAGCTCAACTAAAAATGCTCAGGTATCAGCTCAACCCCCATTTTCTATTCAATACACTTAACGCTATTTCTACTTTAATTTTGGTTAAAGAAAACAAAGATGCTAACTTAATGGTAGCAAGGTTAAGTGACTTTTTACGTTACACACTTAATACCGATCCAATTAAAAAAGTACCGCTTGAGCAAGAGCTACATGCTCTCATGCTTTATTTAGAAATAGAGCGCGTCCGTTTTGATGAGCGATTGAAAGTAAATGTAGATATTAGCGAGCAAGCAAAAGAGGCTTTAGTACCGAGCTTAATTTTGCAACCAATTATAGAAAACGCGATTAAATATGCCATTGCCCATCTGACAGAAGGTGGTGTAATTGATATTAAAGCACAAGTATTTGCGAATGAATTATTACTAGAAGTGGGTGACAACGGCCCAGGCACTGAAATACTTGATGGCCAATTAGTTAACGCTCAAGGTGTAGGTGTTGCTAACACCAAAGATAGATTAAAAACGTTGTATGAAAATAATTATTCGTTTGTATTATCACATAATACGCCAAGTGGATTAAAAGTTAATCTGCGAGTACCTTTTGAGAAGGCTGTGAAAAATGACTAAAATAAAAACACTCATTGTTGATGATGAACCGTTAGCGCGAAAAGGTTTAGCGGTAAGACTTGAAGAATATTCTGATATTGAAGTAATTAAATTGTGTAGTTCAGGCGCTGATGCAATTGAAATGTGCCAAAGCGAGAAAATCGATTTGGTTTTTTTAGATATTCAGATGCCAGGTATGAATGGCTTTGAGGTGGCAAGAGCGCTTAGCGAAAGTACAAAAGTACTACCTGCTATTGTATTTGTAACTGCTTTTGATCAGTTTGCTGTAAAAGCATTTGAAATTCATGCTCTCGATTACATTTTAAAACCCGTTGATGATAACAGATTAAAACAGGCGGTAGAAAAAGTGCATACTTATTTAAAAACGCAGCAAGACAACGCCCATAAGAAAAAACTAGCGAGTTTTGTAGCCGGTATTACTGGTAATAATTGCGAAGAAATATTAAAAAAATTAGCCACTGGCGATACCTTAACAGATAGACGTTACCCAGAATCGCTTGCAGTAAAAGAGCAGGGTGAAATTATACGGGTACCTGTAGCGACTATCCAATGGGTTGATGCTGCAGGTGACTATATGTGTTTACATTGTGAAGATGGACAAACGCATATACTTCGTAAAACAATGAAAGAGCTTGAGCAAGAGCTAGACCCTCAGTTATTTGTGCGTGTACACCGCAGTGCGATAGTAAACACAAAACAAATTAGTAAGCTGGTTACACAAGTAAGTGGCGAGTATTTATTAGTACTTGAAAACGGACAAGAATTAAAAGTGAGCCGTAGCTATCGAGATAAGGTTAAAGCGGCATTAGCAAGTTAAAGCCAACGCTTTTATTACAGGTACAAAAAATGCGAGCTAAGCTCGCATTTTTTATATTTAGTAATTATACCAATCCGCAACAATACTTAGTTATTTTGCGGGGCTAACGTGTCGCTACCTGTGTTAAAAAATTCTCATTTACGACTGCATGGATGCAGAAGGTAGAGCAATGCAGGAGCAATTGCCGAGAACAACTAAATAGCGATTTTTTGAATAGCTATCAACACGTTTTTCTATCCTCAAAATAGATCACTTAATTAAGCGAATTGGTATTAATTATGCGACAGTTACAATTTTCATTGTGTTAGTTGCGCCCACAGTTTCCATTGAGTCACCGTGAGTAATAATTACTGTATCGCCAGACTGTAAAGAACCTTGAGAAACTAAAGTATCAAGTGCCGCTTTTACCATACCGTCTTTTTCAGTTCTTGTAGAATCAAAAAATACTGGGTAAACACCACGATAAAGTGCTGTTTGACCTAATGTACTCGCATGGCGTGAAAGCGAGTAGATTGGTAAGCCAGAGCTGATACGTGACATTAATTTAGCCGTACTACCAGATTCAGTAAGCGTGATGATAGCTTTAACAGAATCTAAGTGATTAGCTGCATACATAGCAGAAAGTGCGATAGATTCTGCATTGTTAGAAAAACGACTATCTAAACGATGCTTAGAAACATGCGTTTCTTTTTGAGATTCAGCACCTAAACAAACACGTGCCATAGTTGCAACAGTTTCTTCAGGGTAATCACCAGCAGCTGTTTCAGCTGAAAGCATTACAGCATCTGTTCCATCAAGAACAGCATTTGCAACATCCATAACTTCTGCACGTGTAGGCATAGGGTTATCGATCATCGATTCCATCATTTGCGTTGCTGTAACTACAGTACGGTTTAATGAACGAGCACGACGAATAATTAGTTTTTGCTTGCCCATAAGAGCTGCATCACCAATTTCAACACCTAAATCACCACGGGCAACCATTACAGCGTCAGACGCTAGAATGATGTCATCAACAGCTTCTTGTGTTTCAACGGCTTCAGCACGTTCAATTTTTGCAAGTAGTTGTGCTTTTGAACCAGCAGCTTCAGCAAGTGAGCGTACGTAGCGCATATCGTCGCCACTACGTGGGAATGATACGGCAATGTAATCTACGTCAATTTCAGCGGCAGTTATTAAATCTTCTTTATCTTTTTCAGTAAATGCTGGAGCAGTTAAGCCACCACCTAAACGGTTAATACCTTTATTGTTAGATAAAACACCGCCAACAGTTACAGTACAATGTACTAAGTGCCCAGCTACTTCATCAACAGTTAGTTGAATAAGGCCGTCATTTAGGAGTAGTAAGTCGTTAGGGCTAACGTCGTTAGGTAATTCTTTATAATCAATACCTACAGAGTTAACATCGCCTTCGCCTTTTTCCATTTTTGCATCAAGAGTGAACTTTGCACCCACAGAAAGCGTTACTTTACCTTCTTTAAAAGTAGAAACGCGGATTTTAGGGCCTTGAAGGTCAGCAAGAATAGCAATATGCTTGCCTAATTTTTTTGCAATATCGCGTACAGCTTGCGCACGGTCTTTATGATCTTGGGCAACACCATGTGAGAAGTTTAAACGTACTACATTAGCCCCAGCGATAATAATTTTTTCTAAGTTGTTATCTCTATCGGTAGCAGGTCCAAGGGTAGCGACTATTTTCGTGCGTCTTAGCATCAATTTCTCCTGTTTGCTTGGTGAAAGCATGTTGACGTTATTTTGTTGAATTAAAATATCTATATTAGATTAAAATATTTTAATTATGTGCAAACTTCAAAGGTTTGCCACTATTTTATACAAAACTATTGTGTCATCATTATGACACCGGTGTCAGAATGCGTCAATGATCTTAATTTCAATTAGCGTTGCTTTTAGTCACCCCGAGAGCATTGATGTTTGATATAATTACGTAGCTTATTTATCTGTAATAAAAAAGCATGTTGTATGGGCTCATAGTTAGTATTTTATGACTGTATGAGTATAATGCACGCGGTATTATTTAATTTATACACTGAATTTTCTAACCAAATAGTTGTTACCGAGGAGGACACTAGATGCAAGTTGCATTAGTAGGGTTAGGCGTTATGGGAAAAAATCTTGCCCTAAACTTGATTGAAAAAGGGATAACGCTAGTCGCTTATGATAAAAACCCACATGCGGGTGAAGAGTTACTAAGTTGTGCCAAATCACAAGGCATGGCTGATAGGCTTCACATTGTCTCTGATTTAAGTGACATGGTAAGGCGTTTAGAGGCACCTCGTTCTATTTTATTACTTGTTCCAGCTGGTGAGTTAGTTGATACAGTTTGTAATGAACTTGTAGAGGCCGGCGTTAATTGTAACGATATGATAGTCGATTGCGGCAATAGTAATTATAAAGACGGTATAACGCGTAAACTCAAATACCAAAATAAATTTGAATTTGCCACTATGGGAATTTCTGGCGGTGCAGAAGGCGCTCGCCATGGTCCTGCAATGATGGCAAGTGGTTCTGAAGGTGGTTGGGAACGTATTGAGCCATGGTTTGAAAAAGTAGCTGCTAGCTATAATGGCGATTCATGTTTTGCACGTGTTGGCCAATCAGCAAGTGGTCATTTTGTAAAAATGGTTCACAACGGTATTGAATACGCACTGATGCAACTTATTGCAGAAGTGTACCAATTACTTCGTTTAGGTACTAATCGTTCTCCAAAAGAAGTAGCTGAGATATTTAATGACTGGTCAGAAGGTCAATTAAATAGTTACTTACTGTCTATTTCTAGCCATATATTGTCACTTGAAAATCATAATAATGTACCGCTTGCGGACTTAATTGATAATAAAGTTGGCGCTAAAGGCACTGGTCTTTGGACTGCGCAAAATGCACTCGAACTTGGTATTGCTGTCCCTTCACTTGTTGCTGCTGTTCAAGCTCGTCATTTAACTAATGCATGCAACACAACGGCTGCACAAGAGATGACATATGCATCTAAATCAACGAACAATGTTGAAATTGATTTAGAAGAGCTAAAAGACGCGTTCTTACTTGCAAGCTTACTTGCGTATCGTCAAGGTCTAGCGCTAATTAAAGGTGCATCACGTACTCATCAGTGGAAAGTAGATTTATCTAAAACGCTTCAAACGTGGCGCGCTGGTTGTATAATTCGTGCTGACTACCTTGATAGCGTTGCACAAGGTGTTGAATTTATTGACACTCTTGAAAAAGAGTCTAACTCTTTGCGAAAAATTACCGGTCAAGCAATAATGACTGGTTTAGCATTCCCTGTATTGGGAGCTACACAAACGTATTTAGCAACATTAACTACACCGAGTAATGGGCATTTAGTTCAAGCCCAGCGTGATTACTTTGGTGAGCACGGCATAAAAACCCACAGTGGTGAAATGTGTCATTTAACTGATTTAGTAGATATAGACGCTAAAGTTAGATAAAAAACAGTTGTTTAAAACGATAAAGGCACGCTATTTAGCGTGCCTTTTGTATTTTTACAGGCTAAAAATTAACGGCTCAACTCACCACGTAAGTTATCTTGCATTAAATGACGAATCGTTTCGACTTCAAGCTTTTGGCTAAATAAATAATGTAACTTAGTTAAACATGCTTCAAGAGTCATATCGTACCCACTTATTACACCAATATTTAATAGCGCATTACCTGTTGCATAGCCACCCATGTTTACATGACCTTTTAAACACTGAGTTAAGTTAACAATTACGACGCCACGTTTACTTGCTTCTTCGAGTATTGACAAAAAGCTCGGATCTTGTGGTGCATTTCCTACACCAAAACTCAGTAGCACCAGTGATTTAATATTGCCATTGACCAAGCTTTTAACTACCTCTTGGCTAATGCCAGGATACAAATAAAGCACCCCGATAGGTTGAGGTGTAATAGGTGTAACTTGCAGCTCATTTTCAACATATGGGCTAAGCTGACCCTTAATAAGTTGAATATTAATACCCGATAACGCGAGAGGGTCTAGATTCGGCGAGGCAAAAGCATTAAACCCATCCGCGTGTGCTTTAGTTGCTCTATTACCTCTAAACAGTTGGTTATTAAAAAAGAGACTTACTTCAGCAATAGGATAATTTGCAGCTAAATACATGGCATTAAGTAAGTTTACTTGGCCATCAGAACGTAATTGTGAGAGCGGAATTTGTGAGCCGGTTACAATCACAGGTTTAGTCAAATTTTCGAACATAAATGACAGCGCTGAGGCTGTATACGCCATAGTATCAGTGCCATGGAGTACCACAAAACCATCATAATCTTGGTATTTATCTTTGATATCATTAGCAATGAGTTGCCAATGCTCTGGAGACATGTCTGAAGAATCTATAAGAGGGCAGTATTCGTGAATATCAAACAAAGGCATTTCATCACGATTAAATTCTGCGTTATTCACTACGGTTTCTGTTAAAAAACCTTCAGCTGGAATATAGCCTCGACTCGATTTTTTCATACCTATAGTACCGCCAGTATAAGCGATATAAATGCGTTTACGTTTCATAAAAAAAGCCCAGTAAAAAAACTGGGCCTAGTATAACGTTAAGCAGCTTTAAATACAGCTGATTAGGTGAAGCTATGCACTTTTATTGTGCAACGTTACACACTAAACAGCGTGCGTATACACCTTGTGGATCGTTGTAATCTTTAAGGTTTTCAACTTCAGTACTTAATTGGTTAATAACACTTCGTAAATTAGCTTGTGTTGCTAACACAGATGTTTTTTGTGTTTGCAAACCAAGCATAGATTTAATAGACGCATTACCAAAAATGTTTTGAATCATTTTTTCTTGCGAGCTTAAATCTTGTTTAATAGTTTTAACTTCATAATGATTAAGCTTGGCAAGTGCAGCTGCGGCTTCAATCGCACCTTGTTTGTCGCCTAGCTTATCAACCAAACCTAGTTCAAGTGCTTGAGATGCAATCCATACGCGGCCTTGGGCAATTTTGTCAACCTGCTCAGGCGTCATATTACGCGCATCAGCAACAACATTTAAAAAGCGACCGTATGCTTCCTCAACGTTCATTTGAATTACTTGACCCATCTTTTCATTTAGTGGACGAGTGATAGAAAAGCCAGCCATTTCGGTTGTTGCAACGCCATCTGAATAAACACCAATTTTCGATAAGGTTTTCTCAAATGTCATAAACGTACCAAATACACCAATTGAGCCTGTAATTGTACTTGGTGCTGCCCAAATTTCGTTTGCAGCAGAGGCAATCCAATAACCACCTGATGCAGCCACAGAACTCATTGAAGCAATAACAGGTTTACCAGCAGCCTTAAGGGCTAATACTTCAGCACGAATAACTTCAGAGGCAAACATACTACCGCCACCAGAGTCTATACGTAGTACAACCGCTTTAACTTTATCATCTAGGCGTGCTTTACGAAGTAGGGCAGCTGTAGAGTCACCCCCAATTTCGCCTGCTTTACGCTCACCATCAACAATCGTACCTTTAGCAACAACTACCGCTACTTTTTCGGTAATAGGGTTATCAATTTCAATAGGCGGTTTAATTAAGCTTAAGTATTCACGAAATGAAACTTGCTTAAATGTCTTACCATCTTCTTGTGTGCCTACTAAATCAATTAATTGTTTACGAACTTGCTGATTTGTTTTTAAAGAGTCAACCCACTGGTGATCAAGTGCATATTTACCTGCATCGCCATCGGCAGCTTTCATTTTTTCTAGATATACGTCCATTGTTTCGTCAAAATTTGACTCATCAAACGGGCGAACAGCGGCAACATCTTGTTTGTATTCGCTCCAAAGAGCGCCTAACCAAACGCGGTTAGCTTCTTTAGCTGCATCGGACATGTCGTTACGAATAAAAGGTTCTACTGCTGACTTAAATGTACCAACACGGAAAATATGCTGTGTTACTTCAAGCTTTTCAAGTGCATCTTTAAAGTAAAGCGGGTACATGCCATAACCTTCAATACCTACGCTGCCGTATGGGTGCATAGCTATTTCGTCAGCATGCGATGCAATATAGTATTGTGCTTGAGTATAGTAATAACCCGATGCAATTACTTTTTTGCCAGCTTGCTTGAAGGCATCAATAGCCTTTGTAATTTGCTTAAGTTTATTTAAATGTGCTTTAGGCATCTCTTGTAAATCAAGCAATATCACCGAGATACGATCGTCTTTAGTCGCTTCGTTTATTACTTCAACAATATCGTCGAGTAATATTTCGCTTGGTGCTTCAGAACCAGAAGTTGCATCACTAATTGCGGCTTCAACTGGGTCTATATATGTTTTCTCTTCAACAATAGGGCCATTTAAGTTAAGCCTGAGTACAGAGCCATTTTCAACTATTATTTGATCATCGTCACTTGAGAGTGACACAAAGAAAACAATTACCAGTAATAAAAACAAAATGTTTAGTATTAAGCGACGAGAAAAATTAATTCCAGCCCAAATACCTTTAAATACCTTTGCTATCAAAATAGCTCCTTAATTTGGTACAGTTAATACATTAGTTCCATCTTAGCCTAGAATAAAAATAAATTTAACTGCTAAATCGTAACGAAGTGTTTATGAACCTATATAAACGTAAGTTTTTACTGCTATTTTTAATTAAATGCATGCACATATTGCTTATTACTTGCCATTAAAGCAGAATTAGCTAATGTATACAGGTTAGACCAGTTAACGGGGCACAAGATGTTAGAACAACAATTACAACTAAAACACACACAATTACGTAACCGCTTGGTTATGGGCTCAATGCATACAGGCCTTGAAGAGGGCTGGCATAACCGCAAACGCTTACGTGCATTTTATGAAGCACGTGCAAAAGGTGGCACCGCGATGTTAATTACAGGCGGATACAGCCCTAATTTACGTGGCAAGCTAACACCTATTTCTTCCTCATTTAATAGTTATTACGATGTGTTTAAGCATCGCGCTTACACAGATGCTGTGCATAAACACGGTGGAAAAATTTGTTTGCAATTATTACATGCTGGACGTTATGCATACCATCCTTTCAATCAAGCACCAAGTGCAATAAAAGCACCTATTAATCCTTATAAACCTAAAGCGATGTCGCTTGGCTCGATTAAAAAAACAATTAAAGACTTTGCGCATTCTGCCTATATGGCTGAAAAAGCCGGCTACGATGGCGTAGAAGTCATGGGTTCTGAAGGGTATTTGATTAATGAGTTTATGGCGCCTCATACCAATAAACGCGATGATGAGTTTGGTGGCAGCTTAGAAAATAGAATGCGACTTGCACTTGAAATAGTTAAAGCTGTAAGAGCAAAAGTATCTGAAAAATTCTTAATTATTTTTAGATTGTCGGTCATTGATTTGATTCCAAACGGTTCAACACCAGAGGAAGTTGTTATTCAGGCTACCGAACTTGAAAAAGCGGGTGTTGATATATTTAACACTGGTATTGGTTGGCACGAAGCGCGTGTACCGACTATTGCGAGTATGGTGCCACCGGGTGCATTTAAAGAAGCATCAAAGCGTTTAAAAGACGTAGTTAATGTCCCTGTGATTGCTGTTAACCGAATTAATACTCCAGAAATTGCTAACGATATTTTAAATGCAGGCGAGGCTGATTTAATTTCGATGGCACGTCCGTTATTGGCTGATCCTGAGTTTTTTAATAAGTATGTAAACAATCAATCTAAACAAATTAATATTTGTATTGGATGTAACCAGGGTTGTCTAGATCACGTATTTAAAAATAAACGTGCTACGTGTTTAGTTAATCCACAAGCTGCATTTGAGCTAGATTACCCGCTAGAGCAAGCAGCTAAAGCTAAAAATGTATTAGTTGTCGGTGCAGGTCCTGCTGGTTTATCGGCAAGTTGTTACTTGGCTCAAAAAGGGCATAACGTCACGTTAATTGATCAAAAATCGCAAATGGGCGGTCAATTTAATTTAGCCATGCAAGTACCGGGTAAAGAAGACTTTAACCATACACTTACTTACTTCACTAATGAGCTCGAGCGATTAAAAGTAACTGTGGAGCTTAGTAAAGCTTACGACGATTCAATGCTTAAAGATTATGATGATATTGTTTTTGCAACAGGCGTTAGGCCGCGTGAAGCCTCTATTAAATGTAGTGATGATAAGCGTGTGTTTGCTTATGACGAAGTCATACGCGGCGAAGTAGAACTGGGCAAATCAATCGCTATTTTAGGTGCTGGCGGTATTGGTTTTGATATGGTTGCTTTTTTAAGTGAACATAAATCACAATCTATTAGCGAGTTTAAAACGCAATGGGGGATTGAGTGTGATGCACAACCTCATAAAGACGAGCGCCAATTGTATATGTTAAAACGCAGTTCGGGTCGTTTTGGTAGTGAGCTTGGTAAAACCACTGGTTGGATACATCGCCAAGTTGCTAAACAGCATGGTGTTAAACAAATTGCTGACTGCCAATATCAAAGTTTTGATAAGAATGGGTTAACAATTAATGTTGCTGGAGAAGTTCAAGTACTGCCGGTAGATACTGTTATTGCGTGTATTGGTCAGGTTTCTAATAGCGAAGTGCTAGAAGGTTACACAGATAACGCAAAAGTGCATGTGATAGGCGGAGCTAAATTGGCTGCTGCAATTGATGCTAAACGCGCTATTTTTGAAGCTCTACAAGTGGCGAGAAGTATTTAACCTTTGTAAATAAATTGAAATAGTTTATCAATCTATACGGTCTTTTTTGTTTATAGTCTATAACTTAATAAACATTGAACACACAGGATACGCATGAATAAACTAATCAGTTTTTATAACACAATATTGGGTAAACTATCGTTTTTAGATGGTTTACCTGCTTTACTATTTCGCTTAATTTTAGCTCCCGTTATGATCATCGCAGGTTATAACAAACTTGCTATAAGTACTGAAACAGAAGGCTTTCTAAATAACTTTTTAGCATCGCCTGATGTCGTTCAATGGTTTGGTAATAGTGAATGGGGTTTAGGCTTACCGTTTCCTGATTTACTAGCCTTCTTAGCTGGATGGAGTGAATTTTTAGGTGGTTGGTTGTTATTATTTGGCCTTTTAACTCGCTTAGTCAGTATCCCGCTTATGTTCACAATGGTTGTAGCGGCTACTTCAGTACATTGGCATAACGGGTGGTTTGCAATAGCGCCGACTAATCCAGAAACAAGTGCTGCGCAAGTACTTGATTGGTTATCTATCCCAGGTGCAAAAGAAAGCCTCGAAAACTCATTAGAAGTACAAGACAGGATAGGAAAAATTCGAGACTTAGTTGAAGAGCACGGCTTTCCTGATTACCTATACGAAAAAGGTAAACCATCTATTTTAAATAATGGCATAGAATTTTCGGCAATTTATTTTGCTATGCTCTTAAGTTTATTTTTTATGGGCGGTGGGCGTTTTGTTAGTTTTGATTACTGGTTAAAGCGAAACGTTATAAAAAAATAGCGCATTAAATGTATTTTATTAACGGCTGCATAGTTGACCCTTTGCGGCCGTTTTGCATTTTAATTTCTCGGTATTTATTATTTAAGGTTTTAAATGTTACTCTATCGTTTTGAATTTTGAGGAATCGTTATGAACGCTATCGAGCTTTTACTTACTCGCCAATCAGACTCTAAACTAACAGAGCCGGGCCCTACGCCTGAGCAGCTCGACATAATTAAGCAAGCAGCATTACGTGTTCCTGATCATGGCTGTATAGCACCGTGGCAGTTCATCATTGCTCAAGGTGATGCACGCAATAAACTGGGTGAAATTTACCATCAAAGTGCAGTGGCAGAGCAACAGACAGAAAAAGTAATTAACCGTGCTAAAGAGCTTCCCCTTCGTGCGCCTATGATTGTAATAGCAATTGCTAAATATCAAGAACACCCAAAAGTTCCTCGTATCGAGCAGGTACAAAGTGCAGGCTGCAGTGTATTAGCAATGCAACAAGCTGCATTTGCTCAAGGTTTAGGTGGTGTTTGGCGCACAGGTTACTTTGCACAAAGTAGAGCAGTCAAAAAAGCGCTTAACTTACATGAGCAAGATGAAATTGTAGGGTACTTATACATAGGTACTCCTCAAGTCGAGTGTAAAAAGTCACCTCGCCATAAACCAGAACATTATTTTAGTAATTTGTGAAATAGTATGAACTTTATGCAATTTGCATAGTCATAATTCATTAAGGTTACCAAGAGTAGTATAAAAGAGTTAGTGGTTTGGCTGTGAGAAGCGCTTGGAAGCACAAAAGTTAATAATTCTTCTTCAGTTTGTTTTTTAATCGGTTGTTTTTTGATACATTATGGAAAGTCTTAATAAAAATAACGATAAAGAAGACGAAAACAATGGGAAATTTATTTTTACAGGAAAAAGAAAACTGGCTTGCGTGGTCAATTTGGGGAATTGTTGGTGCTTTTGTAACCTTGTATGTTGCAATGAGTACAAATGCAGCGCATTTTATAGCAGGCTCTGCAATAGGTATGCTAATACTGTTAACTTTGTGGATGCAACAGTCTAAACGTTTTGACTTTGGACGGGCATTTAAAGTGTGTTGTTATGTTTTAGCGCTAAGTGTACTCCCCGCTTTTATGTTTGTAATAGTGCCAAGTGATGATTTAAATCGATTTGACTTAATTTTTCAAACTGTAACATTCGCGGCATTGAGTTTATTGGCTTGTTTAATTTGTTCTTGGATTGCTCGCAGGCCTAAACAATATTACTGAGTATTGAATTAATAAGCGTGTTGAAGTAATTAGCTTAACAAAAGAGCAATGTGACTTGTTTTTAATCGCTTAATTATTATTTACGATTAATTTATATTTAGCTCTTTACAAGTAACACGTTTAACCATATTATTCGCGCCGTACGGAGAGATGGCAGAGTGGTCGAATGCACCGGTCTTGAAAACCGGCATGGGTTTATAGCCCATCTAGGGTTCAAATCCCTATCTCTCCACCATTATTTAAAAAAACCGCCTTATAGGCGGTTTTTTGCTTTGTGGAGTTTAATTAATGACTAAAGCAACAAACCTATCAACCTCACAGCTATTAATAAAACATCTTTTATTATGGGTGGTATTTGGTTACTGCTATCAAAGTGCTATTAGCTTGTTGGCAAAAATGGCGGTCGACGCACAACCAGAATATCCATTAATTACCGCTTTTGCTTATGGTCTTGGTTTTAATATTTTGGCTGCCCATCTTATTACTAAATATGATAGACATTGGCCAGTAATTGGCTCTGCTTTTATTGGTTTAGTAGGCTTAGTTGCAGTGCCATTTTTATTGTCTGGTGAATCTGGATTATTAGCTATTCCTTTACTTGTTGGAATTTTATTCACTTTACCGCTTTGTAGTTATATTGTTGGCCTAATTAAGCTAAAACTCAGCAAAAACTAGCCCCAAACGGGGTTTATTTTGTGATAGCATATACGTGTCTTTTAACTAACAAAACGTGAAAAACACATTATGTCAGATAATTTTACTACAGATGCTGAAAAAGCAAGTTACGGTATTGGCTTACAAATGGGTGAGCAACTTAAGTCTAATCCTTTTGAAGGCTTAAACCTAAATTCAGTATTTGAAGGCATGAAAGATGCGTACGCTGGTAGCGCATTTCAAGTTGAGATCCCTGAGATTCAAGCTGCATTCGAAAAGATTAACGAAGAGATCCAAGCTCGTCGTGAAGAAGAATCTAAAGTACTTTCTGCCGAAGGTATTGCATTCTTAGAAGAAAACGCAAAACGTCCTGAAATCACAGTAACTGAGTCTGGTCTTCAATACGAAGTACTAGCGACTGGCGAAGGCGAAAAGCCAACAGCCGAGTCTACAGTACGTGTTGATTACCACGGTACACTAATTAACGGTACTGTGTTTGATAGCTCATACGAGCGCGGTCAACCAGCTGAATTTCCAGTTGGTGGCGTGATCAAAGGCTGGACTGAAGCATTACAAATGATGCCTGTAGGTACTAAATGGCGTATCTACGTTCCTCATGAGCTTGCTTATGGTGAACGTGGCGCAGGTGCTGCAATCGCACCTTTCTCAACGCTTGTATTTGACGTTGAACTACACGAAATCATTTCTTAATTTAAATAAATTTTAAAATTAAGAGTTTAAAAAGCCGTATTCAATCTGAATACGGCTTTTTTGTGTCTGTAATCTAAGTGTTTTATACCAATTCGATTAATTAAGTGATCTATTTTGCGCTAAGAAAATAGGGTTGATAACAAGGCAAAAACTTTTTTAACTAATTGTTATCACTAATTGCTCCTGCATTGCTCTACCTTTTGCATCCATGCAGTCGTATATCATAATTTTTTACGCAGTTAGCGCAAAGTTTAATCCCTTGAATTGATCAAGTATTATTGCCGATCGATATTATATATTCTAAAAATAAAAAAACCGCATTAATAAAATGCGGTTTATAAACTAAAACTACTTTTAATTATTAAAAATAGCCACGAACACCAAAGCGGAAGTTTCTGCCTGGTAGTGGGGCTTTATCTTTAATAAATGAGCTATGTACAAAACCTAACTCATCAGTAATGTTATCAACGTTTATATACAGCTGTGCATCGACACTGCCTAAACCTAATTGGTAATTAGCTTGTGCATCAAATAACGTATAGCCATCAGTTTGAGTTTCAAAGGCAGTTACATCGTTTTGATCAAAGTAATGAGTACCCGTTAATGTTAGTTGTAAGTCACCTAAATCGTACTGTAACTCAGAGCCTAATTTATTGGCAGGGATACGTGGTAAATTACCTTCGTCGTCTTTTAGTTTTGCACGAGTTGAGTCACCAAATACTTTAACCATAGCGCTTGGTGTTACTTGGTAATGCGCGTCAAACTCAATTCCATAAAGCTCTGCGTCTTTACTTGTAAATTGATAAACCGCAACAGCATCGTCATGTGCACCAATAGCTGATTCTAAACCATCTTCTTCATCGTAAACTAACCCCGTATTTTCTTGAAAATAAAAGTTTTTGATATCGTTATAGAAAAAGTTAACGGTGTAACCAAAATCACCGCTAAAGCGTCTAAAGCTTAAATCTAAGTTTGTTGAAGTTTCCTGCTTGATATTTTCTGGCTCAAAATGCGCTTCATTATCTTCAATATTGTAACCAAGGCCTAGCTCGTAAGTGCCAGTTGCAATGTGTAAACCGTTAGATAAAAGCTCTGCCGAAAGTGGTGCTCGTTCTGAATGAGAAATACTCGTAGCGATACTATGACCCGGCTTGTATTGCCAAATGGCACCAGCAGAGGCACTTAAATTGGTAAAACTTTCATTATACCCAATGGTTTCTTCGTCGCTGTGATCTATTTCTACTTCATCGTGGCTATGCTCGTGTGCCGTGATTTGGCTTTCAATTTTGTAATCTTCAACACGTGCGCCAAGTTCAATTGTAATGTCGCCAAATTCACGCTCTTCTAGTAAATATAATGCGTTAGTTGTAGTTACACTTGCGGGTGTAAAGGCTTCTTCACCAATTGCATCGTAGTCAGAATCGCTGTAGTGATAGCCCATCATTCCGTGCCAATCAGCAAACTTATGCTCTACATTTAAACGTGCTTCAGTCGTTTTATTTTTAAAAGTAGTACCAATTTCGCCATCTTCAATTTCGCTGTGCGAGTAATCTGTGTAGCCAACACGTAGGTTGATGGTTTCAATCCAGTTATTATGAAGGGCGTAACTTACAAGCCCTTGCCAGCGATCTTGCTCTAAATGTGCATAAACCGGCTCTTCAGCTGCTTCGTCTTCATGTTCTGCATGCTCTTCTTCAGTTTCACCTTCGTGATCGTGATGATGCTCATGCCCAGGAATACCGTAATCGGTATCAATGCTACCGTACGAAAAACCAATCGTTAAATGATCGCCAACATAGCTAGTACCAAAGTTAAGTGTTTCGCTATCAATAAAAGTATTTTCTACAGAATTCTCTGTTTCTACATCGCCATCATCGTCGGCAATAGTGAAGGTAGGTGTTTGGTAATCATCGCCACTGCGCTTAGTGCCATCAAAATGAAAGTTAAAGCCTTCATTACCTGTTTCTAGTTTTGCAGCTACTGTGTTTGAGTTTGACACTGTATCGTGGCTGTATTCAGCAGCACCCGTAAGCTCGTCGATATTGTCTGTAGGAATGCGGTTATCAACCACGTTTACAACACCGCCAATTGCACCAGAGCCATAAAGTAGGGTACTTGGGCCACGTAATACTTCAATTTGTTCTGCTGCTAGGCTATCGCTTGATGTCGCATGGTCTGGGCCAATACGTGATGCATCGCTGGCATCTAATCCGTTTTGTGTGATTTTAACGCGAGGGCCATCTAAACCACGAATAATTGGGCTTGATGATACAGGGCCAAAGTAACTTGCATTTACGCCTGGTAAACCTTTTAGCGTTTCACCAAGAGTTGGTTTAGATTTATTTCTTAATTCATCACCTGAGAGCACGCTTACTGGCGATATCATCTCGAGGCTATTTTTATGAAGTGCAGAGGCATAAACAACCACTGTCTCAACTGATGTTGGTTTAAGCGATACAGACAGGTTGTTTGAAGATTCGCTAACAGCAATACGAGAGTCTACGTAGTTGTCTTTACTAATATGTAATTGGCTATTTGCATCGATTTCTATAGCAAATTCGCCTAAATCATTACTTTTAACGCTTTGGTTTTTACCATGCACATGAATTGAGGCATTTTTAATTGGTTGATTTTTATCATCCATTACTTTGCCAGTAACAGTGGCAGCCAAAGCTGATTGAGAACATAAAACAGAAAAAATAGCAGAGGAGATTAATGTTAACTTTGTCATGGATATATTGGTTCGCGGTTATTATGTTGTGATATAATATAACACCGCAAAATCAGTGAATCAACAATGTTATAGTATAACTTTGTATTTTGCGATGAATGATCTAAAAATGACGATTAAACCAATTTTATAAAAATTATAATAATAGGTATGTTAATAGAAATACCTATTTATTTAAGTGCGAGACTCATAGCGCTGTAGGTTTATCTGGGTATTTAAGAGCGGCTATCTATCATTATAAAATCTAGTTTATGCTGCGCTCTTGTCTGGTTTGTTATATCTATAGATTCAATCATTTCGCATTCGTCGCGGATCATCTCTGAAATAAGGCTAGGGTAGTGGCGGCAGTCTTCTGGACGGTCAAGGTAAATACTGCAGGTATACATATTTTTAGCGAGAGGCTCCTTTTTAGGCGCAATTTCTAAAAATGGGCACACTTGAAGTCTTAAGCCTGTTTTTGGGTCAAACCAAATTTCGTTGTTTTTAACGTACTCATAAATTTCGGGGTTAAAGAGCTCCCATAAATCTATTTCTTCTTTCGTTGCGCTTAAGTCGCCGCCACCATATTTAATACAGCATTTACCACACTGGTTGCACTCTTTCATAATTTGCTAATTTAGTTGGCTGTTAACACATTTAAGTTAGCTATTAGTGTAGCACCAAATTTATTATTAACGCTCTACTGAATTGCCCCAGTGTTTGCTTTTTGGGTGTGTAAAAAATTTAGATACAATAACTTAAGTTAAAACCCCTTGTTACATTTTATATAGTACAGGCTTTATTTAATGCTTTACTCTAAGGTGGCGAAAAATATTATGAAACCTGCTTGGGCAGCTGTGTAGTTATTAAATGTTGCTGAGCGGGATCCCTAAGTAGGATGTAATTATGAAAGAAGCTGTTACTAAGTTAAAAACAGAATTTAATGCAAAGTTATTATATTGGAACAACCTCAAAAGTAGCAAAGCCAAAGCGGCAATCATCTTATTATTTATAGTTGTCATTGCACTTAAAGTGTTTACGACCATCTTTACGTTGGATTGGGTTGCAAGTTTATTCAGTGTGTGAGGTTACTAAGAGTAATTGCGATAAAGTTTAATTACAGTGTGTTTAACGCCTACGCGATGTTCATTATTAATGTATTATTACGCTATACACCAAATTAAATAAATCAGTTGTTTAAATACATTTTATAATGACTGTAATGATACATTTTAGCTAAATTGAGTCAGTAAATTAGTTTAGTTTAGTTGCACTAAAGGATAACCAGTGATGATGAATACAAAAATATATAAAGCGGTACATGACCTAGCAGAAGATTTAATGGCGGCGGCTAACAAAAATAACCGAGAAAAATTTGAATCTTTATTTGCTCAATTAAAAGCGATTTGTATTGAAAACGAAAATACCTCAAAAGATCACCCAGTACAATGGGAAACTTTGGCTGATTTTACCGAAGAGCTAGAAGAGGCAATCACGACTTATGAAAAAGCATTAGAAAAGTCTGTTGCGATTAATAACAAAGATCACATGTCATCAGTTTCTTTTTCAATGGCTACACTGCAGCTAGAACTTGGTCAAAAAGACGAGGCTATTAAAAATCTTCAAAATGCTAAGGTTAGTGCTAATAAAATTGAAGATAAAGAGCTTAAAGCTGAAATACACGATCTACTAGAGTCACTTATTGAAGAAGAAGGTTAAATACTTAAAATTTACTAGCTCAGACTTGATCTGACAGTTACCCATATTAAATACTATTTCTTTGGATTTAGCTTAAGTTAGTACAATTTAATGAAACGCTGATGGTTTATACCCTCAGCGTTTTTTATTTCCGCTATTTATAGCTTATCCATAAAGTTCACAATGTACTTTGCAATCTCAACTGGTTTTTCTTCAACACTAAAGTGTCCTGAATCGAGTAAATGTATTTCAGTGTTCGGTACATCTTTTAAATATGCTTTAGCGCCTGCGGCTATAAACGCAGGGTCGTTTTTACCCCATACAATTAATGTTACTGGTTGGTACTTGCGTAAATAAGCTTGCCATTTAGGGTAGTCGAGAAGGTTATTGTAGTAATCTTGTAGCAATTGTACTTGAATTACTCTATCGGATTTAGTTTGTAAAAAGTGAAGATCGTGCGTCCAGCTATTAGGGCTCATTACTTCTGGGTTACTTTGTACGTCTCGTAAATATTGCTTATTAATAATGGCTTTATTAGACGTGAACGAATAAATTTTATCACTCTGCGCTTGTGATTTGTCCTCATTCGCGGCTTTAAAAAAAGCTTGCCTCGGTAGGGTTAGCCCCTCTAAATACGCATTACCATTTTGTACAATAAGTGCATCAAGTTTATTTGGGTTATTTAACAACATTCTAAAGCCCACAGGAGCTCCAAAGTCCTGTATATAAAGGCTGTAGTGCTTTACTTTAAGTGTTGTTAGTAATCCTTCAACGTATTGAGCTAGAAATTAAAAAGTATATTTTTGAGTTTTTGGGTTTGGGCGTGCGCTATAACCAGAGCCTAAATAATCAGGTGCAATCACATGATAACGACCTGATAAGAGTGGGATGAATTCTCGGTAGCTGTGTGAAGACGACGGATACCCATGTAAAAGTACAATGGTTTGCTTATGCTGCGCGCCAGCTTCTCGGTAAAATATCTTTTTACCATTTACATTTGCATATTTGTAAGTGGTTTTTGAAGGCCATACAGCATCAGCGGCATATACTTGAGCGGTAAACGTAGATATTGAAACTAATAAAAACACAATAAATGAGACGATGTGAGCAGGTTTTACTTTAAGAATTTTTTGTATATCTGGGTGCATAAGTAAACTCGTTATTTTTGGTAATGACGTTTTATTAATTTACCAGACCCGTTATTTACACAATTGCATTCAGTTAATAATTACAAGTTATTACTAATAAGGACACAGTAACAATACCTGTGTTTTTAAAGCACATTACCAAATATATAGTTGATTAGAGGGTAAGTGGTTTTTTAGCAGCTTTTTGTAATTTAAAAAAGAGATTCGTTAATTTACTTTTGTTATTATTAATTTGTTAGCTTACAGAATGTGTACAGCGTTAAGCTAGTATTTTGGAGAAAGGACGTGCTCGAACAAATAGAACAATGGATTGATGCAACAAATATTAAATATAAAACCCAAAGAATTAGCTGTGAGAAATTTGCTAGTGAGTTTGCAGGGTTTTATCCTGTCGAATTTTTAAAAAATGCCTTTTACGTTGTTGTTGATAAAATACCAAAACCTGACTTTGCGGGTCTGCGAGAAATGGGTCTAGGTGATTTTGTCGATATGGACGCGGCGGGTATAACGTATAAAAATACCTATTACCTACTTCCTGAGGTTGCAAAAGATTTGAGGGTTCATTTTCATGAGCTTGTGCATGTAGCGCAGTGGCTTAAACTTGGTCCTGACGCGTTTATGATGCGTTACATTAGCGAAATCCAACATGTAGGATATAACGACGCTCCGCTTGAAAAAATGGCATATGCGCTGGATACGCAATTTGCAAGTAAAGGCAATAAAATAGACGTGCTTAGGCACGTAGCCCAAACGCTGTAACTCAATTTTAGATTTAAAGGAGTTTATATGTACAGAATTATTGGGTGTTTACTTACTTTAGCGTGTATAAATAGTAATGCAGCATCGTTTGAAGAAGATATTGTTTCAGCTTTACTTGAGCGTACAACTCATGATGTGACTTACGACGGCGCTTATCGCTCTATTGACTACCCTGGTGGGGATGTACCTAAAAATATAGGTGTGTGCACCGATGTAATAATTAGAAGCTACAGAAAGTTAGGTGTTGATTTACAGAAGCTCGTGCATGAAGACATGCAAAAAAACTTTTCGCTGTATCCATCTAAACGTATTTGGGGCTTAACTAAGCCTGATAAAAATATAGATCACCGACGTGTTCCAAATTTACAAGCTTACTTTGAGCGCCATGCAAACGTATTGAGTAAATCCAACAAAGTGAGTGATTATAAAACCGGCGATATAGTAACGTGGATGTTACCAGGTAATTTACCTCATATAGGTATGGTGATTAATGAGTTATCTCAAGATACGGGTAACCCACTTATTGTGCATAATATAGGGCGTGGTCCGCAAAAAAGCGATATGCTTTTTGATTATAAAATTACCGGACATTACCGGTTCGTTCCACACTATTGATAAGTTTAATAAACGATGGATGTAAGTATTGATTTTTATTTCAGAGCAATACTTACATTGCCATTGGGTTTACAGCAGCACAACAATATTTCGCCTTCGCGTACAAACGCAAGTGGCTCTTCGTTATACTCAACACTGCCTGACACTAACGTTGCTCTACAAGCGCCGCAATAGCCTTCACGGCATTGGAATGCGACTTCTATTTTCATGGATTCTAAGCAGTGTAGAAGAGAAGGGCAGCCAGCGATAAATTCTATACACTGGCTGTTTTCTGCAAGCGTTATGCTTGCAGTAGACTTGTCACTCATTATAAATCAAAATCACCAAATTCTGATGCATCAACTTGAGAGTCTATTTGACCAACAAGGTATGAGCTTATTTCTGCTTCTTGTGGTGCTACTTGCACGTTATCAGACACTAACCACGAGTTTATCCACGGGATAGGGTTACTGTTATTTTCAAACTGTGCTGGCAAGCCAATCGCAGTCATACGTGCATTGGTAATGTATTCAACGTACTGACATAAAATATGCTTATTTAAGCCAATCATTGAACCATCTTTAAATAAATACTCAGCCCACTCTTTTTCTTGCTCTGCAGCATCAACAAACATTTTAATCGCTTCGTCGCGGCACTGGGCAGCAACAATCGCCATTTCTGGATCGTCCTTACCGTCTTGCATAATGTTTAAAATATGCTGAGTACCAGAAAGGTGAAGTGCTTCATCGCGTGCAATTAGCTTGATGATTTTAGCGTTACCTTCCATTAGCTCGCGCTCAGCAAATGCAAACGAACATGCAAAACTTACGTAAAAGCGAATCGCTTCAAGAATATTTACCGACATCATAGCCAGGTAAAGTTTCTTTTTAAGCTCAAATAAATTAATGATAACTGTTTTACCGTTAATCTCGTGTTTGCCTTCACCGTATAAGTTGTAAAGCGATACAGAGTTAATTAAGTCATCGTAGTATTTAGTTACGGCATCAGCACGTTCGCTAATTTTATCGTTGCTAACAATGTCATCAAAAATAAGCTCAGGTGCTTGTGTTACGTTACGGATAATATGCGTGTATGAGCGGCTGTGAATTGTTTCACTGAACGCCCACGTTTCTATCCATGTTTCAAGCTCTGGTAGCGATACAATTGGAAGTAGAGCCACGTTTGGCGAACGTCCTTGTACACTATCAAGCAGTGTTTGGTATTTTAAGTTGCTTAAAAATATATGCTTTTCGTGATCTGGTAATGCTTGAAAGTCTAAACGGTCTTTACTTACATCTACTTCCTCAGGACGCCAAAAGAAAGACAGTTGCTTTTCAATTAACTTTTCAAAAATTGGGTATTTTTGTTGGTCGTAACGAGATACGTTTACAGTTTGGCCAAAAAACATTGGCTCTTGCATTTGGTTATTATGGTTTCGGCTAAAAGTAGTATAAGACATGTTTATCACTCAAAAAACTATCAGAAAAAGCGGGCTAAATGCCCGCTTAAAATAAAAATCAGCAGTTATATTTTACACGCGCCGCCTTCACAATCGTCATCTTCCACTTCTGGAGCATCTTCTTGTGAATCTGAGGCGCCGTCGCGAGTATTGTGGTAATACAAGGTTTTAACACCTAGTTTGTACGCGCTTAGTAAGTCTTTTAATAAGACTTGCATAGGTACTTTACCGCCTTCGAACTTGTTTGGATCATAATTTGTATTTGCAGAAATTGTTTGGTCAACAAATTTTTGCATTATGCCAACAAGTTGTAGATAACCATCGTTTGATGGAATGTCCCATAGTAGCTCGTACTGATCTTTTAAACGCTCATACTCAGGAACAACTTGTTTTAAAATACCGTCTTTACTTGCTTTAACGCTAATATGTCCACGTGGTGGCTCAATACCGTTAGTTGCGTTAGAGATTTGCGACGATGTTTCTGATGGCATTAATGCACTTAGTGTTGAGTTACGCATACCGTGCTCTTTAATACTTGCACGTAGTGTATCCCAATCAAGATGAAGTGGCTCATCACAAATTTTATCTAAATCACGTTTGTACGTATCTGTTGGCATAATACCTTGTGAATACGTTGTCTCGTTAAACTTAGGACATGCGCCACGTTCTTTAGCAAGCTCGTTTGATGCTTTCATTAAGTAATATTGAATAGCTTCAAAGGTTTTATGCGTTAATGCATTAGCGCTGCCATCAGAATAACGCTTACCGTTTTTAGCTAGGTAGTATGCGTAGTTAATTACGCCTATTCCTAGTGTACGACGACCCATAGTTGCATTTTTAGCAGCCGGTACAGGGTAGTCTTGGAAATCAAGTAAGTTATCAAGTGCGCGTACTGCAAGTTCAGCTAGCTCTTCAAGCTCATCAAGTGACTCTATTGCACCTAGGTTAAACGCAGAAAGTGTACAAAGGGCGATTTCGCCTTCTTCGTCATTTACGTTATTAAGTGGCTTAGTTGGCAATGCAATTTCTAAACATAAGTTAGATTGGCGAATTGGCGCAACTTTAGAAATAAATGGGCTGTGTGTATTACAGTGATCCACATTTTGTAAATAAATACGACCAGTACTTGCACGCTCTTGCGCAAACATTGAGAAAAGCTCAATGGCTTTAATGCGTTTTTTACGAATAGACTCGTCTTGTTCGTATTTAACGTAAAGTGCGTCAAACTCAGCTTGGTCTTCAAAAAATGCATCATAAAGGCCAGGCACATCTGATGGGCTAAATAACGTAATGTAGTCGTCTTTAATTAAACGAGAGTACATTAATTTATTAAACTGTACGCCGTAATCTAGGTGGCGAACGCGGTTGTCGTCTACACCACGGTTATTTTTAAGTACAAGTAGGTTCTCTACTTCTAAATGCCAAAGCGGGTAGAATAATGTTGCTGCGCCGCCACGTACACCACCTTGTGAACAACTTTTAACCGCTGTTTGAAAGTGCTTATAAAAAGGGATACAACCTGTGTGATACGCTTCGCCGTTACGAATATGGCTACCTAGCGCACGTATTCTACCTGCATTAATACCAATTCCCGCACGTTGTGAAACGTATTTAACAATAGCTGACGACGTTGCATTGATTGAATCAAGGCTGTCGCCACATTCAATCAATACACATGAGCTAAACTGGCGAGTAGGCGTACGTACACCCGACATAATTGGCGTTGGTAGAGATATTTTAAATAAAGATACTGCATCGTAAAAACGTTTAATGTAATCAGTACGTGTTTCACGTGGGTAATCTGAAAATAAGCTTGCTGCAACTAAAATATATAAAAACTGTGCACTTTCGTATATTTCACCCGATACACGGTTTTGAACGAGATACTTACCTTCAAGTTGCTTTACAGCAGCGTAGCTAAAGTTAAGATCGCGAGAATGATCAAGGTATGCATCAAGCTCATCTAACTCTTGCTCTGTGTAATCTACTAGTAAATGAGCATCATAGCGTTTATCGCCAACCATTTTTGTTACGTGGTCAAATAAACGTGGTGGCTCAAATTGACCGTACGCTTTTTTACGTAAATGGAATACAGCTAAACGTGCAGCTAAGTATTGGTAATCAGGCGATTCTTTTGAAATCTGATCCGCTGCTGCTTTAATGATGGTTTCGTGAATGTCTTTAGTACGAATACCGTCGTAAAACTGAATGTGCGACTTTAATTCAACTTGCGAAACCGAAACGTTATTTAAACCTTCGGCGGCCCACTCAATAACGCGATGGATCTTATCCAGATCAAGAGGCTCTTTACGCCCGTCACGTTTGCTTACAGATAACTGTTGGTTCATTTGCCTGTATTCCTTGGGAATTATGTATTTTGACCAATGCTTTATACCTCGCCGGGGCAAGGTATATACTCATTTATTATAAGTTTCGCCATATTTGCGAATTTAATTGAATAACATTTGGCCACAATATCTGGTGTTGTTCAATTTAGAGATCACAAGATAGTGTGGTCTGAGTTGTTTTGCAAGGGACATAATTGCCCCTATTTGTGGATAACTTCGGGATAACGTATTTGTGTTAGTAGATACTCACCTTCGAACAATCATTTAAGTTGAAATATGCAAAAATCAACTAATGATCTGCTAAATTTACGCATTTTAAAAATAAATTTTGACTGCTTTTTTTATCAGCAAGCTTTGCGTAAAAACTAACACAATCACAATATATAGTGTTTATTAATTAACATGGCACTATATATGGTTAAAACCATCAATTGGGCTTTGCCAGTTAAAATCAGCATTCCAGCTGTTGGCTTCATCAATACTTGGTATGTAACCCCAAAGTGCCGTTGCTGTGCGCATACCTGCGGCTTTGCCTGCTTGTATGTCTCGCTGTGCATCACCAATGTACAAACAGCGTTTTGGTTGCACTCCCATAAGCTTTGCACAGTGTAGCAGCGGTAAAGGGGATGGCTTAGCTTCAGCTAAGGTGTCGCCACTTATTACTACACTAGCATTTTTCAATGCGGGAATTGCTGCCACTAAAGGATCAGTTAAAAACCCTGGTTTGTTAGTCATGATCCCCCATTTGATCTTTTTCTGATCAAGGGCAATAAGCAACGATTCAACACCGCTGAAGCAATGTGTGTGATTTGCTATGTTTGCAGCGTATTCGTCAACTAATTGCTTAATAAGCTCGCTTTGAGGTTGTGTGTCCCATAACTCTTTAAAACCAGCCTCTAATAATGCGCCTGCGCCGTTAGATGCCGCAGGACGGTATACATCACTACTAACAGGCTCTATTTTATTATTAATGAGAACTGCATTTAAAGCCGCACCTAAATCATCAGCGGTGTCGAGTAGAGTGCCGTCTAAATCAAATAAAAATGCATCGTACTCAATAAGGGGGAGGGGGGCTTGAGAGTTAGCCATTAAGCTAACTTCTCGAAGTACAGTATGTAATTTACGCTAACGTCACTATTGAGCGTATATTGCTTTGATAGTGGGTTATAAGAAAGGCCTGTACTTGCACGAACTTTTAAACCCGCTTGCTCTGCCCATGTAATAAGCTGTGCAGGTTTTATAAACTTTTTATGGTCGTGTGTACCTTCAGGCACCATTTTTAAAAGCTTTTCAGCACCAACAATAGCGTATAAATATGCTTTAGGTGTTTTGTTCAGGGTTGAAAAAAACACGTCTGCGCCTGGTTTGGCAAGTGCAGCTACGGCATGAATGATAGATGCTGGGTCGGGAACGTGCTCAAGCATTTCCATACAGGTTATTACATCAAAGCGCTCTGGGTGTTGCGATGCAAACTCTTCTGCTGGCACTTTTATGTAATCTACATTTACGCCAGTTTCTAAACTGTGCAACTTAGCAACAGTTAAAGGCTCTTGCCCCATATCGATGCCAGTTACTTTTGCGCCCATGCGCGCCATGCTTTGGCTTAAAATACCGCCACCACAGCCAACATCGAGTGTTTCTTTATCGAATAAGCCTTGCGTTTTGTTTGCTATAAAGTCTAAACGTAACGGGTTAATTTCGTGAAGAGGTTTGAATTCTCCGTCTAGGTCCCACCAACGCTCGGCGATGGCTTCAAATTTTGCTATTTCTGCGTGATCTACATTTTGATGTTCGGTCATAAAATACTTCCTCGTCAATCTGAGGCCATTATATAGGGCTAAATTGATAAATCGCAAAGTTTTGCGCCTGTAAATTAAAATTAATTGTGATAGCATGGCTGTTAGAAATAATAACAATACTCTTAATACCCAATACCGGGTTGTTGAGAGCTGATACTGAAGGAATGTGATATCAAATGACTGATCTCGCCAATGAAATTCTGCCAGTCAATATTGAAGACGAGTTAAAAAACTCCTACTTAGATTACGCAATGAGCGTAATTGTAGGACGTGCATTACCAGACGTACGTGACGGCTTAAAACCTGTTCATCGCCGCGTTTTGTTTGCAATGAACGAGCTTAGTAATGACTGGAACAAGCCTTACAAAAAATCGGCCCGTGTGGTCGGTGACGTAATCGGTAAATACCACCCACACGGCGACAGTGCAGTTTATGACACGATAGTTCGTATGGCTCAGCCATTCTCACTGCGTTATATGCTAGTAGATGGCCAAGGTAACTTCGGTTCGGTTGATGGTGATTCAGCAGCGGCAATGCGTTATACAGAAGTACGTATGGCTAAAATGTCGCATGAGTTATTAGCCGATCTTGAAAAAGAAACGGTTGATTTCGTTCCTAACTACGATGGCACTGAGTTCATCCCTGATGTTTTACCAACGAAAGTTCCTAATTTATTAGTGAATGGTTCGTCAGGTATTGCAGTAGGTATGGCTACAAATATACCACCACATAACTTAACTGAAGTTGTAAATGGTTGTTTGGCACTTATTCAAAATCCAGATTTAACTATTTTAGAGTTAATGGATTATATTCCTGGTCCTGATTTCCCAACGGCTGCAATTATCAACGGTAAGAAGGGTATTGAACAAGCCTACTTAACTGGCCGTGGTAAAGTGTACATGCGTGCACGCGCCGACATCGAAACCGATGAAAAAACAGGCCGTGAAACAATCATCGTTCACGAAATTCCTTATCAAGTTAATAAAGCTCGTTTAATTGAAAAAATTGCTGAGCTGGTTAAAGATAAGAAAATTGAAGGTATTAGTGCGCTACGTGATGAATCAGATAAAGACGGTATGCGTATCGTTATTGAAATCAAACGTGGTGACGTAGGCGAAGTTATTTTAAACAACTTGTATTCACAAACTCAGTTACAAACTGTGTTTGGTATGAATATGGTTGCGCTAATTAATAACCAACCTAAATGTTTCAATTTAAAAGAAATGTTAGAAGAGTTTATTATTCACCGTCGTGAAGTAGTAACTCGTCGTACAGTATTTGATTTACGCAAAGCCCGTGACCGTGCACACACGCTTGAAGGCTTAGCGATTGCGCTTGCGAACATTGACCCAATTATCGAACTTATTCGTAAATCCCCTACACCCGCTGAAGCTAAAATTGCTTTAACAGCGCGTCCGTGGGAATTAGGTAATGTACAAGGTATGCTTGAAAAAGCAGGTGAAGACAATGTTGCTCGTCCAGATTGGTTAGCGAGCGAACTTGGTATTCGCGATGGTCAATATTATATCTCTGAGCAACAAGCTCAAGCAATTCTTGATTTGCGTTTACATAAGCTAACAGGTCTTGAACACGAAAAAATCTTGACCGAATACCAAGCGTTATTAGAATTAATTGCTGAACTACTTTATATTTTGGCAACTCCTGAGCGTTTGATGGAAGTTATTCGTGACGAGCTAGTTGAAATTAAAGAGCAATATGGTGATGAGCGTCGCACTGAAATTAATGCAGCTGCTCACGATATCAGCCTTGAAGACTTAATTACCGAAGAAAACGTAGTCGTAACGCTTTCTCACGAAGGTTATGTGAAGTATCAGGCATTGTCTGATTACGAAGCACAGCGTCGTGGTGGTAAAGGTAAGTCAGCAACGAAGATGAAAGATGAAGATTTCATCGAGCGTCTATTAGTTGCAAATACACACGATACTATATTGTGTTTCTCTACGGCCGGTCGTTTATATTGGCTTAAAGTATATCAGTTACCACTAGCGAGTCGTGCAGCGCGCGGTAAGCCAATTGTTAACTTGTTACCACTTGAAGCTGATGAACGTATTACTGCTATATTGCCAGTACGCGAGTACGCAGAAGATAAATACATCTTTATGGCAACAGCATTTGGTACAGTTAAGAAAACACCATTAACGGCTTACAGTCGTCAACGTGCAAGCGGTATTATTGCTGTTAACTTAAATGATGGCGATAGCCTGATTGGGGTTGATATTACCGATGGTAGCAACGAAATTATGTTGTTCACTGATGCAGGTAAAGTTGTACGCTTTAAAGAAGCTGAAGAAACAACAGTTGTTGATGAAAACGGTAACCCAGTATTAGACGAAGAAGGTAACCCTGAGATTCGTTTCAAAGGCGTTCGCCCAATGGGTCGTACTGCTACAGGTGTTCGTGGTATTAAAATGGCCGATGATCAACGCGTAGTATCGTTAATTGTACCAAAAACTGACGGTGCTATTTTAACGGTAACTGAAAATGGTTACGGTAAGCGTACACAACTAGAAGATTACCCATCTAAGAGCCGTGCAACACAGGGTGTTGTATCTATCAAGGTGAGTGAGCGTAACGGTGCTGTTGTTGGCGCTGTACAAGTTGATGATAACGACGAAATCATGATTATTTCAAATCGTGGTACCTTAGTACGTACTCGCGTTAATGAAGTTTCTACGGTTGGACGTAACACCCAAGGTGTTATTTTGATCAGAACTATTGACGAAGAGCAAGTAGTTGGTTTACAACGTATAGAAGAGATTGAAGTTACAGAAAGTGACTTGATTGATATTGAAGACGTTGAAACTGTAGATACGGTTATTGATGAAGTAGCGGATGATAATCCTCCTTCAGAATAATTGATATTGAAAAAGCGGCCTTGGCCGCTTTTTTTAATGTTGTTGAAAAAAATTAATAGGGTGTGAAGTTATATTCATTCACTAAAACTCAAAGGTTTAGTGGGTGGGTATTGAGCATTCATGCTTAGTAGTTAAATTACTGGAATGAGGCAAAGGTAATGAGTAAATATAATTTTTGTGCGGGGCCAGCTATGCTTCCGCAAGCGGTTATGAAAAAAGCACAAAAAGAGTTTCTAGATTGGCAAGATTTAGGTGTGTCTGTGATGGAAATAAGCCATCGTAGCAAAGAGTTTTTAGCCCTTACAGCTAAATGTGAAGCCAGCCTTCGTCGCCTAATGAATATCAGTGATGAATTTGAAGTGCTGTTTATGCATGGTGGTGGTCGTGGTCAGTTTAGTGCTGTGCCATTAAATTTACACCAAGAAGGCAAAGCTGCGGTTTATTGCGAAAACGGCGTGTGGTCAAAAAGTGCAACAGACGAGGCCAACAAGTTTACTCAAGCAACCTCTATTGATGTGCGTAATGATGCCAATGGCGAGTTTTCTATTAAACAGGTTGCTGATTGGGTGTTACCAGAAGATGCATCTTACATTCACTATTGCCCTAACGAAACGGTTGACGGCTTAGAAATTTTTGATGTACCAAGCCACCCAACTGCACCGATCGTTGCTGATATGTCGTCAACTATTTTATCACGCGAAATAGACGTTAATAAATTTGATTTAATTTACGCTGGTGCGCAAAAAAATATCGGCCCGTCGGGCATATCAATCGTTATTGTTCGTAAAACATTATTTGAGCGTGAAGGCTTACCTAAGCCAGGCATTTTAGATTACGCATTAGAAGCAAAACAAGGCAGCATGTTTAACACGCCTCCCACATTTGCTTGGTATTTAGCTGCTGAAGTATTTCAATGGCTTGAAAGTAATGGTGGCGTAAAAGCGATGGAAGTTCAAAATATTGCTAAAGCGCAGCTACTTTATGACTTTATTGATGAATCGAGCTTTTATACCAATAAAGTAGCTAAACATTGCCGTTCACGTATGAATGTTCCGTTTTGGCTTAATGATGAAAGCTTAAATGATAAGTTTGTTGCTCAGTCTAAAGATGCAGGGTTACTCGCTCTTGAAGGCCACAGAATTGTGGGTGGTATGCGCGCAAGTATTTATAACGCAATGCCTATTGAAGGTGTTCAAGCACTTGTAGACTTTATGGCTGCTTTTGCAAAGGAGCACAGCTAATGGAGCAGCTTCGTTTAGAACCTATTTCTAGAGTAAATGGCACAGTAACCCTACCAGGTTCAAAGAGTCTATCGAACAGAATTTTATTATTAGCAGCACTTGCAAGCGGTACTACCGTTGTAGAAAACTTACTTGATAGTGACGATATACGCCATATGCTGGGCGCCTTAAAGTTATTAGGTGTAAATGTAACTTTAAATGATGACCGCACTGTAGCCACCGTAGAGGGGGTTAGTGGTGTGTTTAATACACCGACTGAGCCATTGTTTTTAGGTAATGCGGGTACTGCTTATAGACCTTTAACGGCAGTACTTGCTGGCGTTGCTGGTGAATACGAGCTAATAGGCGAGCCACGTATGGAAGAGCGCCCGATAGGGCACTTGGTTGACGCGCTGCAAGCATTGGGTGGTGATGTTACTTATATAAAGCACAAAGACTACCCACCACTTAAAATTGTCGGTGGCCAAATAAAAGGCGGTGAGGTTGAAATTGACGGCAGTATTTCAAGTCAATTTTTAACCGCTCTATTAATGGCAGCGCCATTATTTAACGGTGATACAACAATAACTATTAAAGGTACTTTAGTCTCTAAACCTTATATTGATATTACACTTGATGTAATGGCACGTTTTGGAGTTAATGTTGAGCACAGTGATTATGCAACTTTTAAAGTTAAAGGTGGTCAACAGTATCAATCATTAGATCGCATAATGGTTGAAGGCGATGCATCTTCTGCCTCTTACTTTGTTGCTGCGGCTGCAATTGCAGGCGGTGAGATTGAAATTAAGGGCGTGGGTGCCAAGTCGGTGCAAGGTGATATAGGCTTTGCCAAAGTAATGGAGCAAGTAGGCGCAAAAATTGATTGGTATGATGAGCGTTTAGTTGTTCGCAAAGGCGAACTAAAAGGCGTGGATATTGACGCCAATGCAATTCCTGATGCAGCCATGACTCTTGCAACTGTTGCTCTTTTTGCCAAAGGCCCAACAGCCATTCGTAACATTTATAACTGGCGAGTAAAAGAGACAGACCGTTTATATGCAATGGCAACTGAGCTTCGTAAAGTAGGCGCACAGGTTGTAGAAGGTGAAGATTTTATAGAGATCACCCCACCTGAAACATTTAATGATGTTGCTGTTGATACTTACGACGATCACCGTATAGCCATGTGTTTTGCAATGGTTGCCATTGGTGGAAAGCCAATAACAATTAATGATCCAAAGTGTACCTATAAAACATTTCCTACATTTTTCAATGTTTTAGCGTCAGTCAGTGAATAAGCTAATTAGAAGTAATTACAAAAGTTACACACTAATAGCAGATATATTTTAATAACTGACGTATAATGTCGCGGTTTATTTAGGTGTGCATTGCAGGAGGTTTTAAATGCAGGCGTTATTAATGCCCGTGATCACCGTTGATGGCCCAAGTGGTTCAGGTAAAGGAACTGTTTGTCGCTTGTTAGCCGACAAGTTAGGGTGGGATGTATTAGATAGCGGTGCGATTTATCGTGTTTTATCTTTAGCTGCACTTCATCACCAAATTGCATTAGACAATGAAGAAGGGCTTGTCCCGCTTGCTGCAAATTTAGATGTGCAGTTTTTGGTAGATAGTCAAACTAATGCAGGAAAAGTTATTTTAGAAGGCGAAGATGTAACCACTACTATTCGTAATGAAGAAGTAGGCGCTGCGGCTTCAAAAGTTGCAGCATTACCTCGCGTTCGTGAAGCGTTATTACGTCGCCAGCGTGCATTTCGCACTGAAAATGGCTTAATTGCCGATGGCCGTGATATGGGCACTGTGGTTTTTCAAGATGCGCCGTTAAAAATATATTTAACAGCCAGTGCACAAGAGCGTGCTCGTAGACGCTTTGTTGAGTTGAATACGCGCGGCCTTGATGTTACACTAAGTGGTCTATTACAGGACATTCAAGCTCGTGACGAGCGCGATATGAATCGCACCGTTGCTCCGCTTGTACCTGCAGAGGATGCTATTGAGATCGATACTAGCGATCTTAATGCACAGCAAGTGTTTGATAAGGTAATAACTTTATTGGATATTGCTATCTCTGAAGGTAAGCTTCCTAAACGAAGCTAAACACATTTTATGCGCCAGCAGGATGCCAGTGCTATTTTAACAACCCCATGCAGCATGGTTGCTTATTGGTATTAATATATGAGACGTATATTCGTATGTCAGAAAATTTTGCGCAGTTATTTGAAGAAAGCTTAAAGGGTTTTGAAGCAGAGCAAGGCTCTATCGTTAAAGGTACAGTAATCTCTATCGAGAATAACATTGTACTTGTAGATGCTGGTCTTAAATCAGAAAGTGCTATCCCTGCAGAGCAGTTCAAAAATGCTGCTGGTGAACTAGAAGTTGCTGTAGGCGACGAAGTAGATGTTGCACTAGATGCAATTGAAGACGGTTTCGGTGAAACTATCCTTTCTCGTGAGAAAGCTAAGCGTCACGAAGCATGGATCCGTCTTGAGAAAGCATGTGAAGAGCAAGAGACTGTTACTGGTGTTATCAACGGTAAAGTTAAAGGCGGTTTCACAGTTGAAGTTGATTCAATCCGTGCTTTCCTACCTGGTTCACTTGTTGATGTTCGTCCAGTACGTGACACAACTCACCTTGAAGGCAAAGAGCTTGAATTTAAAGTAATCAAGCTTGACCAAAAACGTAACAACGTTGTTGTTTCACGTCGTGCAGTTATCGAATCTGAAAACTCACAAGAACGTGAAGAGCTTCTTGCTAACCTTGTTGAAGGCCAAGAAGTTAAAGGTATCGTTAAGAACCTTACTGACTACGGTGCATTCGTTGACCTTGGTGGTGTTGATGGTCTACTACACATTACTGATATGGCTTGGAAGCGTGTTAAGCACCCTTCAGAAATCGTTAATGTTGGCGACGAAATCGCAGTTAAAGTTCTAAAATTCGACAAAGATAAAACTCGTGTTTCTCTAGGCCTTAAACAGCTTGGTGAAGATCCATGGGCAGCTATCGCTGGTCGTTACCCAGAAGGTTCTAAACTTTCTGGTCGTGTTACTAACCTTACAGATTACGGCTGTTTCGTGGAAATCGAAGAAGGCGTTGAAGGTTTAGTACACGTTTCTGAAATGGATTGGACTAACAAGAACATCCATCCTTCAAAAGTTGTAAGCCTTGGCGACACTGTTGAAGTTATGGTTTTAGAAATTGACGAAGAACGTCGTCGTATTTCTCTTGGTCTTAAGCAATGTATTGCTAATCCTTGGCAGGAATTTGCTCGTCTACAAAACAAAGGCGATCAAGTTACTGGTAAGATCAAATCAATCACTGACTTCGGTATCTTTATCGGTCTTGACGGTGGTATTGACGGTCTTGTACACCTTTCAGACATTTCTTGGAATACACCTGGCGAAGAAGCTGTACGTGAATTCAAGAAAGGCGACGAAATCACTGCTATCGTATTGCAAGTTGACCCAGAGCGTGAACGTATCTCTCTAGGTGTTAAGCAAATCGAAGCTGACCCATTCAATAACTACCTTGATGCAAACAAAAAAGGTGCTATTGTTAAAGGTAAAGTGACTGAAGTTGATGCGAAAGGCGCAACTGTTGAACTTATCGAAGGCGTAGAAGGTTACATCCGTGTAGCTGATATCGCTCAAGAGCGCGTTGAAGATGCAACTACTGTTGTTTCTGTAGGCGACGAGATTGAAGTTAAATACGTTGGTGTTGATCGTAAGAACCGCACTTTAAGCTTATCTGTAAAAGCTCTTTTCGAAGCAGAAGAGAAAGAAGTACTAGAGAAGCTTAAGAAAGAAGAGCCAGTGTTTGAAAACGCAATGGCAGCTGCTTTCGCAAATGCACAAAAAGACTAATATATAATTAGTTTTTAGTTGGAAGGGCATTTTTTGCCCTTCCTATATCTCTTTTTAAGGAAACGCTATGACTAAGTCAGAATTGATAGAAATACTTGCGGAACAACACGCACACGTTCCAGTGAAAGATGTTGAGAATGCTGTAAAAGAAATTCTTGAACAAATGGCCGGCTCATTATCTACTTCAGATCGTATTGAGATCAGAGGTTTTGGTAGTTTCTCTTTGCATTTCCGCGCTCCTCGCACAGGTCGTAATCCTAAGACTGGCGATACAGTTGAGCTTGAAGGAAAGCATGTACCTCATTTCAAACCAGGCAAAGAATTACGCGACCGCGTGAATGAAAGCATTGCCTAGTTAACTTAGTGGAGTAGTTACTTGTTCAAGGTATTAAAAATTATTCTGGTTGCACTATGCCTTATCAGTGCATTTGTATTAGGGTCACAAAACCCACAGTTAGTACAAGTAAATTACATTATAGCCAGTAATACGCTACCTTTAGCTGTAATAATAAGTATCTGCTTTTTATTAGGTGTTTTGATTGGTTGTTTTATTAGCTTTAAATTGTTTTCGCAATTAAAGTGGCAAAACTACCGCTTAAAAAAGCAATTAGCGCCTGAAAAAGATAAAAAAAAGCTTGCCGCGAATAAAGACACCTAACTATGATTGAGCTTTTGTTTTTACTATTACCTGTTGCCGCTGGTTACGGTTGGATTATGGGTAAAAACAGTGCTAAAAACCAAGCTCATCAACTTAATCGTCAGATCACTTCTGAATATAGCAAAGGCTTAAAATTTCTACTCGATAGAGAAGAAGATCAAGGCTTAGAGCATTTAATCAACTTACTTGAAGTTTCAGCCGATTCGGTTGAACACTATTCTACACTTGCCACCATGTTTCGCCGTAGAGGTGAATTAGACCGCGCAATAAAAATTCACGAACTTCTATTAAAACACCCAAGCTTAAATGAACAACAAGCTGCAACTAGCCGTTTAGAATTAGCCGAAGATTATATAATGGCCGGACTACTAGATAGTGCGGAAGAGCACTTAGTTTGGCTAGTTAAAGCAGGGCATGTAGAAGCGCTGGACCCTATTATCACTTTATATTCGCAAACCCGTGAGTGGGAAAAAGGCATCAACATGTTTGAAGCCCATAGCGAACTATTTTCAAAAGAACAGCAATTTAAAGCAATTGCTAATTTTTATTGTGAGTCAGCTTTAAGTGACAATACACCCCAACTAATGAGAAAAGCGATTAGCTTAAATTATAAAGCCGTGCGTCCGCTTTACGAGTTAGGGTTAGTTGCTTACGCAAAAGAAGATTACGTTAAAGCTATTTATTACTGGCGTGAACTTGTCTCTCAATTTACCTTGTTTGCTCCGTTGTTTATTGATGAGCTGGCACACAGTTATAAACAATTGAATCTGACGCATCAATTTCACGAGTTAGTCAGTGACTTGTTAGAGAAGGGCGGAGTATTAATTAAAATAAAGCATTGCCAAGCATTACTTGAGCAAGGTCACACCAAGCAAGCCTTTGAATTTTTAACTGATAGCTTAAAACGTCAACCTACTATTCGTGGTTTTAGTTTTTTACTGCAATTAATGGGTGACCAAAATAAAAATACTAAAGAAGTACTTAACGAAATTGATAAGCTTGTAACCTCTTATATTGCTACAAAACCAGATTTTCAATGCCAGCATTGTGGTTTTACAAGCTACACCATATATTGGAATTGCCCTTCTTGTAAGCATTGGGAAACCATTGTTCCAAGTCGAGGCTTAGACGGATTTTAATAACCCCATAATTTATAACTTTACTGCCATTCACTAGGATAGTTATGTCTTTCGAACACTCAAAAAAAATTCTTATTGCATTAGATTACGATGATCAAGAAGTTGCTTTAAACTTTGTTAAACAACTTTCTCCTGATACTTGCCGTCTCAAGGTCGGCAAAGAAATGTTTACCTATTTTGGACCTGCATTTGTTAAAGAGTTAATTGATTTAGGTTTTGATGTTTTCTTAGATTTAAAGTTTCATGATATTCCTAATACAGTAGCTAAAGCGGTTACTGCAGCTGCTAAAATGGGGGTGTGGATGGTAAACGTTCATGCTTCTGGTGGCTTTGAAATGATGAGCAAAGCTAAATCGGCTCTAGAGAAATTTGGTGACAAAGCGCCATTACTTATCGCTGTTACTGTGTTAACAAGTATGGATGAAACAGAGCTTAAGCGTTTAGGTGTTGATAAATCAGCTCAAGAGCAAGTTATTTATTTAGCTAAGCTTGCAAAGGAAGCTGGGCTTGATGGTGTTGTGTGTTCTGCACAAGAAGCAAAAGCTTTAAAAACAGAGTTAGGTGATAGCTTTAAGCTTGTTACGCCTGGTATACGCCCTGAAGGGAGTGATGCGGGTGATCAAAAGCGTATAATGACACCTAAGCAAGCTATAGATTCAGGAAGTGACTATTTAGTTATAGGCAGACCGATTACTCAAGCAGATAATCCTGTAAAAGTGCTTAGTGATGTTAATAACTCTATAGCTTAATTTAACAATAAGCAGTCATATAGTGCTAAAACCCCTTACCTTATGTGAGTTTTATGTTACATTAATAAAATCAAAATGTAGTAGGGGTTTGTTTTGAAGTTATTTTTTGGTTCTATAGTAATTGTTATTGCGGGTTTTTCAGTAAATAAGTACGTTTTTTCTAATAAAGCATACGATGGTGTAACAACCGTTACAGATATAATTCCAACGTACCCAGTCGATATGTTTGATTTTAAAAAAACAATGCAAGATTATGCTCACCATCTGTGTTACAAAAATGAAGATACACTCATATCTCAGCATGTAAGCGTTAGTGAATGTATATCAAAGCTCGATGATAAAAAAACAGAATGTGAAAAAAAGGTTTTTCGTTTGGCGCCGCTCAATCTTGAGTCGGAAGTTGAAGTGCTTGATTATTCAAGGCAATATACGCAATGTACATTGCCTTATAAATATATTTTAGGTTAATTACAAACAGGTATTATTAGTAATTACAGCCAATTATAATTAAGATCTTAAGCGAATGGATTTCGCTTCAATATCTATTAACTCTTGTTTAAATAAGCCACCAATTGCTTTTTTATAATTAGCCTTACTTGTAGAAAACATCTTCTTTATTGCTTCAGGATCAGACTTATCACCAAGTGGAATAACACCGCCTTCGTTTTTAAGCTTTTGCATAATAGTTTCACCAAGGTCACTTACTTTTCCCATACCTGGCTTTTCTAGTACAACGTCAATTTTTCCGTCGTCACGTACTTTTTGAATATAGCCTTTAAGCTTTTGACCCACAAATAAGCTTTTAAATACCATATTGTAAAAAACAACACCGAAGTGCGACTCTTCAATTAATACTTTGTAGCCAATATCTGTTTTGCCAGCAACAATTAAATCCACTTCTTGTAAGTGAGTATATTGCGGCTCATCTTTTGATAGGAAACGATTAAAGTTGTTTGAGGCACAAATACGTTGGCTTGCATTATCAAGATACAGGCGTACTAAATAAGAATGGCCTTCTTGCATGCGTGGCTTTTGTTCATTAAAAGGTGCAAGCACATCTTTCTCAAGCCCCCAATCTAAAAATGCCCCAATACTATTTATTTCTTTAACGCGTAGTAGGGCATACTCGCCTACTTGAGCATGTGGTTTCTTTATTGTTGCTGTGGCTAAATTAGCATTGTCTAAAAAGATAAATACACTAATACTATCGCCTGCTTCAAGCTCATGTTTTATTTCTTGTTTTGGTAAAAATACTTCACCTAAATCATGGCCGTCTAAGTAAGCACCTTCGTTACTCACTTCTTTTACAAATAATGTTTGTGTGGTTCCTAGGTAACTCATAATTATTCCTGCTCAGGCTTTTTTTTACGGCGCATTGGTGTATCGCCATCAATGTTCATCGGTGCTTTAATTGGTGCTGTAGGCTTTTTAGGTTTAGCTTTGCGCTTAAATGCAGGCTTTTTAACAGCGGCGGCTTTTTCTTTAGATTTGTCCCACGCTACCTCAGGTTTTTTCTCTTTTAAACCTTTAAACTTAGCTTTTAGGCTCTCTACGCTCGCAAATTTTAATTCGTCATTTAAAAATGCTTTAATAGCTAAATAACTTGCCCAATCTTTTGGGCCAACTAATGAAATTGCATTTCCTTTAAAGCCAGCACGTCCTGTACGACCTATGCGGTGTACATACTCTTCAGCGTGTTTTGGTAAATCAAAGTTAATAACGTGCGTTACGCTTAATAAATCTAAACCACGAGATGCAACGTCGGTGGTGATCAATATTTTAAAATTTTCGCGACTAAACGAATCCATGATATCTAAACGTTTGTTTTGCGTTAAATCACCAGCAAGCGCTACAGATTTGAAGCCTTTAGCATTAAGGGCTTCACTCAAACGGCTCGTGTCAGAACGCGTTGCTGTGAAGATAATACATTGACCAACATCATCTTGGTTTAAAAAATGCTCTAATAACGCTTCTTTATGATCAAGGTGATCGGCAAGGTATAACGTTTGTTTAATATCACTATGTTGCTCATTTGCTGCACTTAGCGTAATTTGCTTTGGTTTTTTTAATAGGTTACGTGATAGTGCATCTACTTGTGCATGGTCAAGTGTTGCAGAAAACAATAACGTTTGGCGTAATCGGTGATTAGCTTGCTCGTTAATCATTTTTAACTGCTCGGTAAAGCCTAAATCTAAAATACGATCGGCTTCATCAAAAATAAGCAGTTCTAGTCCACTCAATTGTAATGAACGTTTTGTAATGTGATCAGCTAAACGCCCTGGTGTAGCAACTACGAATTGTGGGTCGTTTCTAAGAGCTTTTATTTGGTCATTAAAGTTTTCGCCACCAAGTATTTTAACGGCCTTAATGGTTGTGCCTGCAATTAATAAACGTAGCTGAGTAAATACTTGCGTAGCAAGCTCACGCGTAGGAGCAACAATAAGTACACGAGGATCGCGTTTGCTGAGTGCTTTTTGTTTCATAACCCTTTGTACAGCAGGTAATAAAAACGCCAAGGTTTTGCCCGACCCAGTTTTAGACTGAGCGAAAATGTCATGCCCTGCAAGTGCGGTAGGCACTGCATGCGCTTGAATATCGGTGGGCTGGGTGATCCCTTGATGTGCTAACTGTGTTTCAAGGCGTGTATCAATCCCAAGATCAGTAAACTGCAATGTGTGTTTCTCCAAAATAAGCAAATTAAGTCTATAAATTTATCAGCGCATTATAGCTTACACAGATAGGTCGCTAACAGTAAAAACCAATCTATAGCGCTATTTTTTGCAATTAAACTAAAAAAGCGTAAAATACGCGCCCCATATGCGCCGGATTTACGGTTCGGTAAATGCCAATTGTGGCAACTAAAAGCAAAATAGGAAATAAGATGACGGCAGTTCATAAAAATGATGTGACAAAGGACCACTTTGTAGTGTGTGCAATGTATAAGTTTGTGGCTTTACCTGAGTATGAAGCCCTTAGAAAGCCATTACTTGAGGTAATGGAAGCAAACGAGGTTCGTGGTACTTTACTTATTGCAGCTGAAGGTATTAACGGTACGGTTTCTGCAAAACGTGAAGGCATAGATAATTTATTAGCCTGGCTTGATGAACAACCTAATTTAAAAAATATCGTAACAAAAGAATCTTACGATGATGAATGTCCGTTTTACCGTACTAAAGTAAAATTAAAAAAAGAAATTGTAACTATGGGGGTTGAAGGTGTAGACCCTCTAAAAGTCGTCGGTAGTTATGTTAAGCCTAATGAATGGAATGCGTTAATATCAGATCCTGACGTTATACTTATTGATACTCGTAATGATTACGAAATAGAAATTGGTACTTTTCAAAACGCAGTCGATCCAAACACTAAAACATTTCGTGAGTTTCCTCAGTGGGCAAAAGAAAACTTAGACCCTGAAAAACATAAAAAAGTGGCTATGTTTTGTACTGGCGGTATTCGCTGTGAAAAATCAACTGCGTATATGAAAGAGCAAGGCTTTGATGAGGTATATCATCTTGAAGGTGGTATTTTAAAATACCTTGAAGAAGTGCCAAAAGAAGAAACAATGTGGGAAGGCGAGTGTTTTGTATTTGATAATCGTGTAGCGGTTGATCATGACCTACAAAAAGGCTCTTATGATCAATGCCACGCGTGTCGTATGCCAATTACAGAAGACGAAAAGTTAAAGCCTGAATACATGGAAGGCGTCTCTTGTCATCATTGTATTGAAGAAGTTACGGACGAACAACGCGCACGTTTTGCAGAGCGCCAAAAGCAAATAGAATTAGCGCAAGCGCGTGGTGAGGGCCATATTGGTAATGAAGCACAAGCTGTTTTACAGCAACGTAAAGAAGCTAAAAAAGCCCAAAAAGACGCTCAGCGCGGTAAATAAATTTTTACAATAAGTATTACATTTAAAGAGTCTATTTAGGCTCTTTTTTTGTGCCCAAAATTGTGCAGTAATTGTTTTCACACCCCGATGATAGTGTTAATCTGCAAAATAGATTTAGTCATTTTAATGCGCATACAGGAAGGGATTTATGCAAGCCGAACAAGTTGAAATCGCACAATTTTTAGCACAACATCCTCCTTTTGATGACTTACCTCAAAAAGCGCTTAATGAGCTAGCTCAACAAGTTGAAGTTGCTTACTTTAGAGCAAAAACAGATATTTTGAGTTTTGGACAAGATATATCTGACTTGTATGTAATTAGAAGTGGTTCTGTAGAAATGTATCGCCGTAATGGCGAGCTTTATAACCGTTTGGCTACAGCAGGTATATTTGGTCAAATGGGTTTATTGATGAACCGTAAGGTACGTTTTCCTGCAACAGCTCTTGAAGATACATTAGTATACTGCATAAACGTTGAGCTATTTAATCGTTACTGTGATGAGTTTGATGCGTTTGCTGATTACTTTGAAACAGATGGTAACGTGCGTTTACATCAAGCTATTGTTGAACAAGCTGATGGCAATGACCTTACAACTGCGAAAGTGAAATCATTAATCCACCGAGATGTAGTAACCGTAGATGCAACCTCTACAATACAAGATATCGCTAAATTAATGACCGAAGAGGCGGTTTCGTCAGTTTTGGTAACAGACGTAAATAAGCCTATAAACGATGATCCTGAGGAAGATGATGGACAAGTCGTTGGCATAATAACCGATAGGGATTTACGCTCAAAAGTAGTGGCTAAAGGCCTTGCCTTTAACACACAAGCAAAAGATATTATGTCGACTAACTTAGTGCTCTTAGACGCTAATGACTATATTTTTGAAGCAGTACTTGCCATGCTTAGAGATAATTTACATCACTTGCCTGTAGTACAAAAAAAGCGCCCTATAGGGGTTATCTCTCTCTCTGACATTTTACGTTATGAATCGCAAAGTAGCTTATTGCTTGTGCGCGGTATACTTGCTCAACAAACAATTGAGGATTTGGCACATTATGCGCGCCAGTTGCCCAACGTATTTGTTCGTATGGTTAACGAAGATGCAAACTCTCACATGGTTGGCACCGCCATGGCTGTTATAGGGCGTACATTTAAACAAAGACTACTTGTATTAGCAGAAGAAAAGTTTGGGCCACCTCCTGTGCCTTACTGTTTTATTGCTCTGGGCTCAATGGCTCGAGACGAGCAACTTATTGTAACCGATCAAGACAACGCGCTTATTTTAGATGACAGTTATGACGATGAAAAACATAACGCGTATTTTCAAAATATTGCCGATTTTGTGTGTGATGGTTTAGCGCAGTGTGGTTACACCTACTGTGATGGAGAAATTATGGCGTCGTTTAAAAAATGGCGTAAAACTCGCTCACAGTGGTTCGATCAATTTGCAGATTGGATCGCGCAGCCAAAACCACAAGCATTGCTTAATAGTTCTATATTTTTTGACTTAGACGGTGTGTGGGGTAAAACCAAGTGGGCCGACGAGCTTAAAATATTTATAGCAAAACAAAGTAAAGTAAATCGCGTATTTTTAGCTAATATGGCAGCAAATGCTAGAAATAGAACACCTCCACTAGGTTTCTTTAAAGGCTTTGTTATGGAGCATAATGGCCAACATAAGCGTTCAATGAACTTAAAGCGAAGAGGGACTGCACCTCTTTCTGATGTTATTCGCGTGCACGCATTGGCTATTGGTTCGCGTAAACAAAATTCGTTTGAGCGACTAGAAGACATTATTGAAGCGAAACTTTTACCACAGGGTAAAGCGCAAGATTTACGTGATGCACTTGAGTATATTGCCATGATGCGAATTCGCCATCAAGCGTGGCAAATAGAGAAGGGCGAAGAGCCCGATAACGACTTAGATCCACATTTACTTTCTCCGTTCGAGCAACGAAACTTAAAAGAGGCATTCGCCATTTTAGAAAAAGCACAAAGCTATTTAAAATTTAGCTACACAGCAAACTCTGGTGTGAAGTAGCCTATGAATCCGCGTAATCATAAAGCAATTGATTGGCAAGCTAGGTATAACGAGCTTGCCAATAGCACCAAAAATAAACTCCTAAAACACTTTTATGCGGGTGCATATAATCAAAACAAAGCCGCAGTAAAAGATGTGCCCTTTGTAGCAATGGACTTTGAAACCACTGGTTTAAATAGCCAAAACGACGACATAGTGAGTGTCGGATTAGTGCCGTTTAGTTTAAAGCGTATCTATTGTAAACACAGCAGGCATTGGGTTGTACAACCTAGACGTAACCTGCATGAAGAGTCTATTTTAATCCATGGGATAACCCATTCTGAGGTAGATGACGCCCCTGACTTTAATCAAATCATTGAACCTTTACTTGAAGCGCTAAGTGGTAAAGTTGTCGTGGTGCATTACGCTGCTATAGAACGCCATTTTTTAAATAATGCGTTACTACTACGGCTTAAAGAAGGTATTGAGTTTGCACTTGTTGATACAATGGAAATAGAAAAAAGAGCACTCAAAGCAAGGCAAGGTTTATTAGGTCGAGTATTTAATACAAAACTTGGCTCGCTCAGATTAACAGATTGTCGTGCGCGCTATTCTCTACCTGCGTATCAAAACCATAATGCGTTAACAGATGCACTTGCTACAGCAGAACTTTTACAAGCGCAACTGAGTTATCATTATCGTGTAGATACTCCAATCTCAGAGCTGTGGTTCTAGCTTTTAATGACCAAACAAAAAAAACGCCGCAAAAATTGCGGCGTTTTCGTTACTAATTAAAAGTGTTACTTACTAAAAGTATTATTTAACTGGGCGAGGCTCAGTTCGTAAACCTAAAACTAAGCTTAAACACATAAACAATAATACAATAGTGAATGGCAAGCCTGTAGAAACGGCACCTGCCTGTAGTGCTTCAATTGCTTGTGTCCCACCAATCCAAAGTAAAGCAGCTGCAATTGCGCCCTCAACCGATGCCCAAAATATACGTTGTGGTACCGGTGCATCAATTTTACCGCCAGCTGTAATTGAATCAATTACTAATGAACCAGAGTCAGATGACGTAATGAAAAATACCAACACTAATAAAATTGCAATAAACGATAAAATATTAGATAAGGGTAATTCATCAAGCATTTGGAACATAGCTAAAGGTACATCAGTTAAACCATTAGTGCCTAACGCACCAACACCATTAACTACTTGATCAATCGCAATACCACCGTAAATAGACATCCATAAAACAGTAACTAGAGTAGGAATAAGTAAAACCGCAATTAAGAATTCACGAATTGTACGACCACGTGATACACGCGCGATAAACATACCTACAAACGGTGACCAGGAAATCCACCAAGCCCAGTAAAACACAGTCCAACCATGCATCCATGTTTCGTCTTCACGACCGTGAGGATTACTCAATGGAATAATATTTTCTACATAGCCCATCACGGTAGTGGGTACATTACCCATTGCTACAGCAAAGCCTACTAAACATACAAACAATAATAATGAAAACGCAATTAGCATATTTACATTACTTAGTAGTTTCACACCACCGTCAATACCACGAACCACAGAGACAATGGCTAAAAGTGTTACACCCGCAATAACTAGAATTTGAGAGCCAATGCCACCTTCTGTACCAAATACATGGTTAATACCTGCAGAAGCTTGTTGCGCACCTAAACCTAAAGATGTTGCAAGGCCAAATAACGTAGCAAGTACAGCTAAGATATCAATGATATGGCCAGGCCAACCCCAAGCTCTATCACCTAATATAGGGTAAAAAATAGAACGAATTGAAAGCGGTAAACCTTTGTTATAGGTAAAAAATGCAAGAGATAAACCAACAACAGCGTAAATAGCCCAAGGGTGAAGACCCCAATGAAACATAGTTGCGCCCATTGCTAATTTTGCAGCTTCTGGTGTATTAGCGGCTACATTAAGCGGTGTTTCGTACCAACCAGTAAAGTAAGCAACTGGTTCAGCAACGCCCCAAAACATAAGGCCTATACCCATACCCGCAGCAAATAACATAGCAAGCCATGAAACGCGAGAGTGAGAAGGTTTAGCGTCATCACCACCAAGGCGAATATTACCGTAAGGAGAAACAATAAGTGCTAAACAAAAGAGTACAAAGAAGTTAGCAGCCCACATAAATAGGGCATCAAAATTATTAATAATATCGGTCTTGATACTATCAAGCGCTGTTTTTGCAGTTTGTGGGTCGGTAACAAGTATGGCGATTAAAAAGATGACAATCAGGCCCGCACTAGTTCCAAAAACAGGGTTGTGAATATCAAACCCCCACTTTTGTACGTTGTCCTGACCTACGGTGTAATCCGTGTTGTCAATACTATATTTGTCATGATTTTCCTTCATGCAATACCTCTTTAGTTGTCCTAACAAGCCAAAATAAATTCGGCGTCATATCGAATTACATTAGTCTTTAAATATTAAGTAAAAAGTAATACCGTAATTATTTGAAGACTAACTAATTTGAAGCGTGATCATACAGCTAGTAGTGTATGAGTTAAATATTAAATGTAAATGAATTTGTATTTAAAACGCTGTTTATATGGCCAAATTCATGATTCTTTCATTTAAAAGCCCTAAATTTAAAAATTCAGTGAACGTTAAAATTTAGTTTGCTATTAAAAGTATTAATTTACTTGATTAAGTAAAAAAAGATCATTTTTAAGTAGCTTAATTAATGCTTAAATATTAGGACTTGTTAGTCTTTAAGGATTGAAATTTGTTAAGTCTAGTCGCGATTTAATCGCTCCTAGATTTATAGCTTAGGGGTTCGGTAACAGCTTATGCGTTATTTTTCATGCTTGCATGCACGTAAGAATAATCAAAGACCGGCTAGCAAAGAGCAAATTTCTCTTCAAGGCTATTATAAATTTATAAGCCGATAAGCATCTTTAATCAAGTTGTAATATGAATATGATTTAACACAACATTAGGGCATGTTGAATTTTGGCGATTGAATTTACAGTAGTATGTTTGGTTTTTAGGCAAGGCAGAGCCTATGTAGTGTGGTCATTCCCCATAAATAGGCGATAACGCAGCATAAATACCAAACATACACTGCCCTTTGGGTTCTTTCTAGGGACAATTAACTCTTTGTTACTCGGTTTTTACTTAGCCCACTAGGTTACAAACCTCGTGCCGCGATTTAATCGGCCCTAGATTGAACAAATTTCAATCCAAAAAGCTCAGCATGCCCTAAGCTATATTTTATAAATAGATAGGCAAAGGATTAATACTATTATGCGTGAAAGCGTTACAAACGATACCAATCAAAACGAACTTGTTAAACGCTTTTGTAGCGTTAGAGACGAAAGCCTAGCTATTATAGAGCCTCTCACTGTAGAAGATTGCCAATTACAAGCTATGGCTGATGCCAGTCCTACTAAATGGCATTTAGCGCATACCACGTGGTTTTTTGAAACGTTTTTACTTAGTGTTCATTGTAAACAGTACGCAGTGTTTAATCCTCACTATAAAATGCTTTTTAATTCTTACTACAATGGGATTGGAGAGCAATTTAAACGGGCAAACAGAGGAAGCTTATCTAGGCCAGGTTTAGACGAAGTGCTAGCTTACAGAGAACATGTAGATAGCCGCTTGATTGAATTACTTAAGACTGACGTTAACCCGCACATTAAAGATATTATTGAACTTGGGTTACACCACGAGCAACAGCATCAAGAACTAATGCTTATGGACATCAAATATAACTTTTCAGTAAATCCATTATTTCCTCAATATAAAACATCGCTTTTAAATAGCCAAAAAAAATCAGCTGATATTAAACCCCTTAATTTTATCAATTTTGAACAAGCCATTATTAATATTGGCACAAATGCCGACGATGAATTTGCATATGATAACGAGTGCCCCAAACACCAAGTACTAATTCATCCATTCAGTTTTGCTAATAGATTGGTCACTAATGGTGAATATTTAGACTTTATAAATGCCGGTGGATATAGCAATCCACAATATTGGTTAAGCGACGGTTGGGCGCATATTCAAAACACTCGTTTAACGCATCCATTATATTGGCATTACATAAATAACGAATGGTTTGAGTTTACACACTATGGATTGCAGCCTTTAAATTTAAGTGCTCCCATCAGCCATGTTAGTTATTTTGAGGCCAGCGCCTACGCTAATTTTGTAAAGGCTCGCTTGCCTACAGAGTTCGAGTGGGAATATGCAGCTAAAAATACACCTTCAACAGACACTAATAATAACTATCTAACACCACAACAAACAAAAGATGATACTGAAATAAACCAGTTAACGGATTCTTGTTGGCAATGGACAAACAGTGCATATTTGCCATACCCCGGTTTTAAGCCTATTGAAGGAGTAGCAGGGGAATACAATGGTAAATTTATGAATAACCAAATGGTGTTACGGGGCGGGTGTGTGTTTACCCCTCAAGACCATTTACGACAAACATACCGAAATTTTTATTACCCACATCAAGCGTGGATGTGCAGCGGGATAAGACTAGCTAAGGATATAGTATGAGCCAAGTAACAGCGATTAAACAAAGTAACATAACCGACACTGAATTTTTAAACGACGTGATAAGCGGATTAACTCAACAACAAAAAACGCTTCCGTGTAAGTATTTTTACGATGATAAAGGTGCTGCATTATTCGAGCAAATAACATCCTTACAAGAGTATTATGTTACACGTACGGAGTTGTCTATTTTAGAGCAATACTCGCAGTCGATTGCTCAAATGCTACCTGAAAATCTCTCTATTATTGAGCCTGGGTGTGGTTCGGGTAAAAAGGTCGCGTATTTATTAGCGCACATGGCAAAGGTAAAAACCTTCGTACCGTTTGAAATTTCTGAGGAGATGCTCAGTTATTCACTTGCACATTTATCACCATTATTCCCAGATTTGGCCATTTCGCCATTACTAGGAGACTTTACACATAGCCAAATGGTTAAACAGCTAACCAAAGACACCGCTTTAGATAGTCAAACCAATTTGGTGTATTTTCCAGGCTCTACTCTTGGTAATTTTGCCCCAGTTAAAGCTATAGAAATTATGAATAATTTCCATCGTTTATGTGGTGTAAACGGTTATGTATTAATTGGGGTTGATTTAGTAAAAGAGCGCCAAGTGTTACTCAATGCATATAACGATAAAGCGGGAGTCACCGCCGCATTTAATAAAAATTTACTACAACGTATTAATAACGAGCTAAACGGCACATTTAATATAGATAACTTTAGCCACGAGTCTCGCTTTAACGAGCAACATAGCCGTATTGAAATGCATTTAGTAAGTAACTGTAATCAAAGCGTGATTATAAATGATCAGCAAATAGACTTTATTGAAGGCGAAAGTATCCATACAGAAAACTCCCATAAGTACACGCTCGAATCGTTTAAGCAGCTTGCCGCGCAAGCTAATTTAAAGTTAGAGCAAACATGGCAAGACGATAGTAACTATTTTGCTCTGTGTTTATTAAGACCGCTTTAAGCGTTACTTAAGTTACGTTTAGTAAATGACAACTTTAGCATTGTTAAACTCATAGTTTAGCAATGCGCCATTATTTGATTGCTGTATAAGTTTAGCTTTATTTAAACCATCCAGTCTAAATAGAAGGGGGGCAATAATAGACACCGCAGAGCCCGTTGCACTGTCCTCATTTACTCCAAACTGGGGTGCAAAGTATCTAAAATGCGCTATAGAATTTTTTTTGTCTATATTTTTTATACTAAGCGCTATAACAGCATTTTTATGGAGTTTACTCAACGCTTTAAAATCAACGTGTAAGCTTTTTAAATCGTCTTTTTCAGCGTCTTTACTAAACTCTTTACTAAATTCTTCATTAAATAACACAACCGTATAACCGTTATTTTCGCCGGTACTGTAGGCTACTTTTATTGCTAATGAAAACACACTTTTTAACTCACCTTTAGCTAATTCGCTTTTTTTAGGCTCTATACTTTTTAGTAACAACTGGGCGCGTTGTTTTTTTACTCTTATAGTAAAACGCTCATTACTCATTGATATAAATACTTCAGGACAATAACCAAAATACTTTATTAAAAAATTAGCGGCCGCTAAAGTACCATGCCCACAGCGTTTAATTTCACTTGTTTGGTTAAACCAGCGAATATTACAATGGCGTTTAGTTATCTCATTTTGATTTAAAAATACGGTAGCAGGGTGATTTGATTGTGATGCAATATATTGCATTGTTTTTGATGTTAACCCAATTTTATAAATAACAATTAAAGCACTTGAGCCTTTTAAGTTATTTGCAGGGCTATAAAAAACAGATTCGGTGGAAGTGAGTTTTATAAAGCGAAGCGTAAGCCATTTGGGCTTACGCTTCGTTAAACAAAGAGTGTTATCCTTTGCTTGCATACGCGTCGTTATGAACGCCCGCAGCACGACCTGATGGATCTGCATTGTTTTGGAACGATGCGTCCCATGCAAGTGCTTCAGGAGTCGAACACGCTACCGATTTACCATGTGGTACACATTTAGCTGATGCATCACCAGGAAAGTGCGATTCAAAAATAGTACGGTAGTAGTAAGCTTCTTTTGAATCTGGCGTATTAATAGGGTATTTAAATTTAGCATTTGCAAGCTCTTGATCGCTCACTTGCTCATTTACAAACTCTTTTAACGTATCAATCCAACTGTAACCAACACCGTCTGAAAATTGCTCTTTTTGGCGCCATAAAACTTCATCAGGCAAGTAGCCATCAAAACCTTCACGTAAAATGTGTTTTTCAATTTTGCCATCTTTACACATTTTAGCTTCAGGGTTGATACGCATAGCAACATCAACAAATTCTTTATCAAGGAACGGTACACGTGCTTCAACGCCCCATGCTGCCATTGATTTATTAGCACGTAAACAATCAAACATATGCAGTTTTGATACTTTACGGTTTAGCTCTTCATGAAACTCTTGTGCGTTAGGGGCTTTATGGAAGTATAAGTAGCCACCAAATAGCTCATCAGCACCTTCGCCAGATAACACCATTTTAATGCCCATCGCTTTAATTTGGCGAGCCATTAAGTACATAGGTGTAGAGGCACGAATCGTTGTTACATCGTACGTTTCAATGTGGTAAATCACTTCACGCAGTGCATCAATACCTTCTTGAATCGTAAAAATAATAGGGTGGTGAATAGTCCCAATCATGTCAGCTACTTTTTGTGCAGCCGCTAAATCAGGTGAGCCTTCAAGGCCAACTGAAAAAGAATGAAGTTTAGGCCACCATGCATCGCTTTCGTCGTTATCTTCAATACGTTTGGCAGCAAAACGCTGGGTAATAGCAGAGATAACCGATGAGTCTAAACCACCAGAAAGTAATACACCGTATGGTACATCACACATTAGCTGGCGTTTAACGGCCGCTTCTAATGCATCTTTAACGTCTTGCGCTTGTGCGCTGTTATCTTTAACTGCATCAAATGTTTCCCAATCACGCTTGTAATAAGGCGTGATTTTGCCATCTTTGCTGTACAGGTAATGCCCTGGTGGAAATTCTTCAATATGCTTACAAATTGGAGAGAGTGCTTTTAGCTCTGAAGCAACGTAAAAGTTACCGTGCTCGTCGTGACCAGTGTAAAGCGGGATAATACCAATATGGTCACGGCCAATTAAGTAAGCGTCATTTTCTTCATCGTATAAACAAAATGCAAAAATGCCATTTAGATCATCTAAAAAGTCAGGCCCTTTTTGTTTATAAAGCGCTAAAATAACTTCACAGTCTGATTGAGTTTGAAAAGTAAAATCAACATCTAGCTCTGCTGCAAGTTCTTTATGATTATAAATCTCGCCATTAACCGCTAAAATATTTGTTTTTTCAGGATTGTATAAAGGCTGTGCACCGCTTGATACACCAACAATAGCTAAACGCTCATGTACTAAAATAGCTTTTTCAGATGCATATACACCAGACCAATCTGGGCCACGGTGTCTAAGCAGCTTTGACATTTCAATTGCTTGGGTACGCAATTGAGCGGGATCAGATTTAATATCTAATACCCCAAAAATTGAACACATAGTAACTCCTCATTCCTATTATGTGTGCAGCAAAGCCAATTTGCTGTGCTGCGAAACCTTGTTTTATCAGAAAAAATTACTCAAGTCACATAGCTTTTACAATTAATTAAGAATAATTTATGCACCAAGTTATATGTAACCGCACCAAAGTGGTTAATGCGTAGTGCCTGCTGCTATTTTTACGTCGTTATTATTGTTCAATGCTTGTGCAATCATCACTTTTAGCGCGTTAATAACAGTGTCTTCACACATGCTTGGTGCGCCATTGTGGTGCACAGCTTGGCTTGGTAAATAAGGAATATGCACAAAGCCACCTTTCATTACAGCGCAATGATCATTTATGTAATGCATAAGGCCATACATAACATGATTGCATACATACGTACCTGCCGTATTGGAAATGGCAGCAGGTATATTGCTGTTGTGCAGTGCTTGTAACATACGCTTTATTGGTAAATTTGTGAAATAGGCATCAGGGCCATTTTTTTCTATTGGTGTATCGACAGGCTGCTTACCTGCATTGTCTTTAATACGTGCATCGTCAACGTTTATTGCAATACGCTCAATTGATATTTCGCTGCGCCCACCGGCTTGGCCTATACATAAAACAACCGCCGGATTATGTGACTCAATGGCGTTTATAAGCTGACTAATAGACGTATTAAACTCACAGGCAAGTTCTAGTGTACATATTTTGTGTTTCATGATGATAGTTTCATCAAGTTTTTGCACTGCTTGCCAAGAAGGATTGATAGTTTCGCTACCAAAAGGCGCAAAGCCGGTAATTAATACACACGCCATAGAAGAAGTTGATTTAGTCATTACACACCAAGCTATACATTAAAATAATATTAACGGCGAGTAAGGTAACTGCCGTCTGAATTTGAACCTTAATTACATAGTACTTATCTTTTAAGTCAAAAAGAGCTGCAGGAAGAATATTAAATTTGCTGCCATAGGCGTCATTAACATACTGCAATAGCCGCTATACATGCCGAGCGCAACTAATGGAGCAGGGCTTGCGCCCATAACCTCCAATTAAAAATGCCATACCTACACAATACAAAACAACCAGCATAAAACGATTATCAGGGCCAAAAATTTAAGTCGAACATAGTTTTCCTATTTATTTTTAGAATATTTTTATAATGTATTTTTAAGTGCAAGGCTCAATTGATGTAGGTGTCCGTCAAGTTTCTGCTTCGCCTTTGCTGCTTCTTCAAACGTTACATATTTAAACTCAACAGTATCTAAAGGTCTAAACTGTGCAAATTGACGTAAGTCGGCTTCAATAACAGTCCCTAGCAGAGGGTAGCCCCCTGTAGTTTGGCCATCATTTAGTAACACAATTGGCTCTCCACTTGGTGGGAGTTGAATACTCCCAGGACTTACCCCTAATGATGGCAAAGAGTGCGAATGCCCCAAATTATTCTTATGCTCAAGCCTTACACCCATTCGGTTACTATTATTGCTGACTTTAAAAGCGGTAGACACAAAGTTGCTAAGTAAAGTCTCGCCTAATAAGTCGGCATGAGGACTTGGATGCAGGCGTATAAGTTTGCGCTGGGCGGGAGCAATTGCGCCTACCTTTTTAAACTCTCCATAATAAGGAGTAATAGGTATTTTATCACCAGAGGTGAGAGATCTACCTTCAAAACCACCAAAACATGCGTTTAAATCTGTAGATTTAGAACCCATAACCTCAGCATTTTGTATACCGCCTTTCACTGCTAAATAAGCTCTTAAGCCTGCTCTACCAGTAGCAAAACTTAGGACTTGTTTGTTTTTTACTGCGTATGTCCAACCAGGATAAATTGCATGTCCATCAAGGGTTGCTTGCAAATCTGCACTATGAAGCGCAATTACTGTGTCGCAGGTAAATTCCAGTTCGCACAAACCTACAGTTATTTCTAAAACGGCATCATTGTCGTTATTGTTAAGTAATCTATTTGCAATGATTTGTGCAATAGGGTCTAGGCTGCCCGCTTTGCTTACACCTAAATGGCGGTAGCCTTCACGGCCAAAATCTTGAATTGTAAGTAATACACCACTTTTAAGTACTTTAATCATGATTTGCTCCTTTATTAACGAGCGGAACAAATTCAAGCGTATCGCCTGGTTGAATTAAACAAGGTTGCTCAGAGGTCGAATCAAACAAAGCAGTATCTGTATGACCTATTATATGCCAACCACCTGGGGTATCTGCGGGGTAAATGCCGGTTTGTGCAGCACCTATAGCAACAGAGCCTTTAGGAACTTTAATGCGTGGCTCATCACGTCTTGGTGTATGTAATTGCTCATTTAAGCCATGTAGGTAAGCAAAACCGGGCTGAAAGCCTAAAAATAAAACGTGGTACTTGGTTTTACTATGAATATTAATAACTTCATCGGCACTTAAATTATGATAGCGAGCCACGTAATTAATGTCCTCACCCTTGTATGTGGTTTTGATTAAGTGATGCTGCCCCTTAAAAGTACTCGTTTTAATATCATTCCACAGCGAAGGTAGCACTCGTAACCACTTATTTAAGTGTTTATCTGATTTTAAATAAAGAGTGAGCGAGTTCATGGCGGGCACCAAATCGCTAAATTCATCAGTGCTTTTACAGTGGCTAGCTAGAGCCCAAATTTTCTTTTGAATAGAGAGTATATCTGTAGCGTCTAAATGCGATGCATCAAACAGTAAACTACTGTTTGTTAATGCATAAATATGAGGAGCTGGCTTCATTAAATAAACCTATTTGTACAACATAATTTAAACGTAACACAGTTTTATTAATTTATTTACACCATTGCGACTAAGTGGTTATGTTTATTGCCCAACTTACTTTAAGAGTAATTTTATATTCAATTAATCGTATTTAACTTATTGAAGACCAAAACTTAATACGCTTCGTACTAAATAAGTAATTAGGTTGAAATGAAAATTAGGATAAGGAGGTCTTAGTTAGCACGCACTTGTTTAAGAGGTACTTTATGAAACACCAGCATTTATTATATTTATCAGGCGCTGCTATTATATTTAGCGCAGGCAGCTTTGCTTTATCTATGGAAAAGGTTGAGCACAGTAATGTAGAAGCCACCATGCATGTAGAAACCATTGTACTTGGATCGGGTTGTTTTTGGGGAGCCGAAAAACGCTACGAAGCGCTTAATGGCGTTATTGATGCTGAATCGGGGTACGCTGACGGCAATGGCTTTAAAGCTACCTACAGAAACATTACTGATCAGTCTCGTCGTTTTGACGAGAACAATTATGCTGAAGTTGTACAAGTTATGTATAACAGCAATATAATTTCAGCAGAAGATCTCTTAAAAAACTATTTTGAAAGTCACGACCCTACGCAAAAAAATCGCCAAGGTAACGACATTGGTACGCAATACCGCTCAATTGTATTAACGACCACTGATGCGCAAGCTAAAGTAGCTGAGCAAGTTAAATCGCAATATCAGCAGCTTTTAACTGATGCGAGCTATGGCAAAATTGAAACAGTTATTAAACCGCTTCAAGGTTTTGTATCGGCAGAAGAGTATCATCAAAATTATTTAGAAAAGAACCCTAATGGCTATTGTCCCGATCACTCTACCGGTGTTGTTTTTAATAAAACACCTGTAGAAAAAGTAGATAACACGGCTTTATTAACAGGAAAACAAATCGTAGTCTTAGATTCACGTGAGTACTGCCCATACTGTGAAAAGTTTAAAAAAACAGTCGCAAATGATTACAAAGGGACAATACCAATGTCGTTTCGCCATGCTGACCAACTTGATGATTTAACTATTAAGTCAGCCACGTGGGCAACACCGACCATTTTGTTTTTAGAAAATGGTATTGAGGTATATGGCCGTCAAGGTTACGCAACGCCTGAAGAGTTTTATAAAGCATTAGGCGCTTTTAAATTAGGCAACAGTGATGCTTATAAAGTTGCATTTGATGCACGAACAGATAGACCTTACTGTAAAGAGTACAAAGAGTTTAAAAACACACCTGACGGTACTTTTGTTGATAAATTAAGTGGCGAGCCACTATTTGATACAAGCGATAGGTTTAACTCAGGTACTGGTTGGTTGTCCTTTACTCATCCTGTAAAAAACAACGTAACACAGCACGACGATAGCAGCTGGGGCATGACACGCATTGAGCTTCGCTCTAAAAGTACAGGCATACACTTAGGGCATTTATTTCCAGGTGAAGGTCCAAGAGGTCACGATCGTTACTGTATTAATGCAACAGTCCTTGATTTTGTACCGAGAGATAAAAGCTAAACCTTTTCTTTACGTAGCCTGATTCTAATCAGGCTTTTTTTGCATAAAACAAAATATGCTTATCACAATCTTTGTAAATTTGTTAAAATTAAAGCGTGCAGCTAATTGTCAATAATATTACTTAGGTTATTAATGAATCAATTTATAAAAATAGCAACGCAGTTAATATATTTGCCATTCGCTTTACTGCTTTTAATAAACAACGCTAAATCAGCGACTCATTACGTAGTAGGCGTAGAGAATATAGAATACCTTCCATACTACGATGGTAGTGGGGCTGATAACCGCGACTATTATGGTTTTAGTCAAAAGTTACTTACCTTGTTTGCCCAGCAGCATGACTTTAAGTTTGAGTTTTACACACTACCTATTAATCGACTTTACAAAGAATTTGTGGAACATCGCCATGTCGACTTTAAGTATCCAGATAACCCTAGCTGGAAACCAAGCTACAAAGCTTCATTTATTGATGTAAATAAAATTATTTATTCGCAGCCAACCGTTGTGACTAAAACGGGCATTGCGAGTTTAAATAAAAATATCACTATTGATGAATGCATTAGTTTTGCAACGGTAAGGGGGTTTACGCCTCAAAGCTTTAAACCGTTAATGAATAATGAAAACGTTGAGTTAATAGAAACAGCTAACGTAATTGAATTAATAGAGTTGCTTTTAAAAGAGCGAGTGGAGTGTATTTACATATCTAACGATGTATTAAATTATAACCTCCAAAAATACTTTAAATTAACCCGACCTGTTTATTTTCAAAACGAATTGCCGACAGATTTACAAGCCTTTTTATTATCGTCGATTGACTACCCTGACATAATCAAGAAATTTAATACCTTCTTGATTTCACATAAAGTGCAAATAAGTAAATTAAAAAAAGAATATCAAATTAAAAATTAACTAAAAAAGCCCCGTAAGTTATAACTTACGGGGCTTTTAAAAGTATTAAACTTATATTGCATATCATGTGGTGCGCCAAAAATAAAAACAGTTCAAGCCAAGTCACCACCTAACTTGAACCGCTTTTTCACACTGACAACATCTTCACACACAATATAAAGATTCTGTTTACTACGCTTTGGTAGCTTTGTATTACATATCATGTGGTTTGAGCCAAGAATAAAAACAGTTCAAGCTAAGTCACCACCTAACTTGAACCATTTTTCACACTGACAACATCTTCACACACAATATAAAGATTCTGTTTGCTACACTTAAGTAGCTTTGTATTACATATCGTATGGTTTGAGCCAAGAATAAAAACAGTTCAAGCTAAGTCACCACCTAACTTGAACCATTTTTCACACTGACAACATCTTCACACACAATATAAAGATTCTGTTTGCTACACTTTGGTAGCTTTGTATTACATATCATGTGGTTTGAGCCAAGAATAAAAACAGTTCAAGCTAAGTCACCACCTAACTTGAACCGCTTTTTCACACTGACAACATCTTACACACACAATATAAGATTCTTTTCACTGCTACGTTTGAGTTACTAGAACTCTAAAGGTTGCATTTATTGCTCTTAAGAAACAATTTAACTAAGTTGTTTTGAGCTGATAAAGCAACTATAATATTTAACTTTATTTTCGACAAACGATAAAAACAAAACCAATGAGTGAAAAAAATTAAACTATAGACTTTAGTCTAATGCATGGTGCTAAGTTTATGTATTTAATTAAAAAATTATTTAAATTTGCAGAGAGGTTTAGACGAGTTCAGTAATACAACATAGAGTAGGTTGTATTACTGAACTCGTCTAATAGGGATTATTCTTGGATTTTTCTAAACGTATTTACAACCCACTTCGCAAATAAATCAAGGGGGTGATTAGGCGTGTTTGATTCGTGCTGCACTAAATAGTATTTATCTTTAGTTGTTAAAGGCTGTTCGAATAACTTGTAAAGCCATTGCTCATCTAGCCAGCTTTGGCTAATAGGCAGTGGAATAAGCGCAATGCCCATGCCTTGCTGCGCTGCACGCGCTACACCAAACATGCTATCTATTTGAATAATCTGCGAAGGAGAAAAATCATCAATCCCTGCTTTTTCGGCCCACTGATGCCAAGCCCAAGGGCGAGCTTTGTGCAGTATTAGCGGAACTTGGTTAAGGGCTTGACGATGATCGTCCCTCCACTGATCGAGCAATTTTTTATTACATGCAGGAATATATTCAAGGTTAAACAACTCAGTCGCTAACCCTTCAGTAGGTTTACCAGAGGACAATACAATAGATAAATCGCTATGACGCGTTAATTCTTTGCGTGTTTTAAGCGTGTCCATTTGCAGGTTTATATTAGGGTGTTCTGAGGTCCACTCACTTAATTTAGGCATGAGTAGTTCGCTGGCAAAAAATTCAGGCAGGGTAATCGTCAAATTTGTATTTTGCTGCATCTGACTAAACTCATTAATGGTGCTCTCTAACATTGTGATGATAGGAGACACAGCATCAAAAAAGTTTTTACCCGCTGTGGTTAAGCTAATTGAACGCGTTTTACGTTGAAAAAGCTCAATACCAAGTTGTTCTTCAAGTTGTTTTATTTGATGGCTTACCGCAGACGGCGTTAAGTACAGCTCATTAGCTGCATGCTTAAAACTTAGGCTTCTTGCGGCAAAGCAAAAAGAGCGAAGGCCACGAATAGGAGTTTGCATGTTTTCCAGAATTATTTAATTTATTGAGACGCCTTACTTAGGCAAAATTTGAACCAACTATTTAATGTTTAAATATCAATAGGTTAAAAATAAAATTAACGCTAGTTCACAAAAAGGGTGCAGGCTATCCACAAAATAGTGCAAAGAATCTAAGCGCTTACATTTAGTTTATATTTGTATTATAGATAAAATTTACTACAGATGTATGAATGACGGTAAAAATAATGACAAAAGATAAAAAAAATCCCTCGTAAGAGGGATTTTGGGTAACTCAGCGCCATTGGCACTGGGAATGAGGTCGGTACAGGGTAAAGCGTTATTTTTAAGCTAGAGCCTAAAAAACCATTTCTGGAACTTCACCATCAACAAGTAATTTACCTGCTGTTTTACTAATGATTTCATCAACAGTAACGCCCGGAGCACGTTCTAATAGATGAAATGCGCCGTCTTTAACTTCTAATACGGCTAAATCTGTTACTATTTTTTTTACGCAATTAACGCCAGTAAGCGGTAAAGAGCAGGCTTCTAATAGTTTAGAGTCACCATGCTTACTTGCATGGGTCATAGTAACAATAATATTTTTCGCGCCAGCGACTAAATCCATCGCGCCACCCATGCCTTTAATCAGCTTTTTAGGGATCATCCACGATGCGATGTTGCCGTTCTGGTCAACTTCAAATGCACCCAGAACGGTTAAGTCTACATGACCACCCCGTATCATGGCAAAACTATCTGCACTATTAAATATGGCTGCACCTGTGGCTGCTGTCACGGTTTCTTTACCCGCGTTAATCATATCGGCGTCTAGCTCTGCTTTAGTTGGGTACGGGCCCATGCCTAAAAGGCCATTTTCGGACTGTAACATAACTTCAATATCATCTGGTACATAGTTTGCGACGAGTGTCGGAATTCCTATGCCCAAATTTACGTAGTAACCATCTTGAAGTTCTTGTGCAACGCGCATTGCAACTTGTTCACGTGATAATGCCATAATTTTGCTCCTGCTTAATCTCGTGTTGTTACACGTTCAATGCGTTTTTCAAAGCTGCCTTTAATAACGCGATTTACAAAAATACCCGGGGTATGAATTTGGCTTGGTTCAAGCTCACCCGGCTCTACAATTTCTTCTACTTCGGCAACGGTAATTTTGCCCGCTGTTGCCGCCATTGGATTAAAGTTCATGGCGGTGTGTCTAAACACTAAATTACCAAAGCGGTCGGCTTTCCACGCTTTAACAATGGCAAATTCACCTGTTATAGATTCTTCTAAAATATACGGGCGACCATTAAACTCTCTTACGTCTTTGCCTTCAGCAACTGGAGTACCGTAACCGGTTGCGGTGTAAAACGCAGGTATACCCGCGCCACCAGCACGCATTTTTTCAGCTAGTGTACCTTGAGGCGTAAGCTCTACATCAATTTCGCCACTTAATAACTGCTGCTCGAATAGGGCATTTTCGCCAACGTACGAGGCAACTACTTTTTTAATTTGTTTGTCTTGTAATAAAATACCTAAACCAAAGTCATCAACACCACAGTTATTAGATACTACGGTTAAGTTTTTTGTTTGCATGTGCTTAATTTGTTTAATTAAGCCCTCAGGAATACCACATAAACCAAAACCACCGGCAATAATGGTATCGCCGTCTTTTAATCCTTCCATTGCAGCTTCGTAACTAGAAACTACCTTATCAAAACCGGCCATGAGTCTCTCCTCATTGTGTGCTATTTGTTGTTAACTATCTTTAATCATCATTTCATAAGATAGCTATTTAACCTGAACTCTGGTTAATAGATTTACTAACATATGAATCAGGGTGATATTTAAATTTATTTTCTCTAGCCAGAGATTTTCAGTGAAAACAAGGCGAATTTACGCGTCAATAGCTGGCCTATTGCAAGTAAATTCAACGCAGTTAGTGCTGAAAATAGCTGCTCGAGATAGATTTATTATCCAGAGCTCAGGTTATTTTGTGTGCAGTGCCACAGATACTTTGCTCACAGGTTGCTTACCAAGTGCTTTGGTTATCTCCCAGCCAGCGTCACTTAACCTTTGTAAATCAATTGAGTGTTCAATGCCAAGCCCTTGCAGTAAGTAAACTACATCTTCGGTGGCAACATTTCCTGACGCCCCCTTAGCATAAGGACAGCCACCAAGGCCCGCGACTGCCGCGTCAACCGTTGCAATACCTAGGCTTAAAGCTGCGTAAATATTTGTGAGCGCTTGGCCGTATGTATCATGAAAATGCACGGCCAACTTGGCTTTATCAATGTGCGTTAAAAGTAACTCGATTAATTGCGTTACTTTTTTTGCGGTGCCAACACCTATGGTATCGCCAAGGCTTACTTCGTAACAGCCTAAATCTAATAGCTTTTGCGATACACTTAGTACTGCTTGCGGGTCAATATCACCCTCATAGGGGCAACCGAGTACACAGCTTACATAACCACGTACGCGAATATTATTAGCTTTAGCAAACGCCATTACTTCGCTAAAACGTTCAATACTTTGCTCAATTGAGCAGTTGATATTTTTTTGACAAAACGACTCACTTGCAGCGGTAAATATAGCAAACTCTTTAATGCCAACAGCGTGCGCTGCTTGTGCACCTTTTAAGTTAGGGGTAAGGGCGCTTAAATTTACATTGGGTAAATCAAGGGCTGATATTACATCCGCTGAGTCTGCCATTTGTGGCACCCACTTAGGGGAGACAAACGCGCCCGCTTCAATATCTTTTAAACCTGCAGCACTTAGGGCGTTAATAAGCGCTACTTTATCGGCTGTGCTTACTGTTTTTTCGTTTTGTAGGCCGTCTCGCGCGCCAACTTCAACAATACGTACTTTACTTGGAAAGGCACTCATTATGCACCTTCCTCAGTTGTATCTTCGACAATAGCAAGTAAGGCTCCATGCGTTACTAATTCGCCTTCACCAAAACAGTAGCTTTTTAAAATGCCGTCATGCGGTGCGTTTAGCGTGTATTCCATTTTCATGGCTTCGATAATAACAACCGCATCGCCTTTGGTAATTGTGCTACCAATGTCGATTAAGTGCTTAACTACTGTGCCATTAAGCGGCGCCGCAAGTGGCAGTGCTTCACTTTCGTGCGAACTAATATAATGTTTATCAACTAGTTCAAGCTTAGTTTGCAGTGCTTTATTCATCACTGTCACACTATTGCCTACCGTAGTTACGTGCGCGCTATATTTTTCACCGTTAATAAATACACTGCAAAGATTATTATTCAATGTGCCTTGTAGATTAAAAACGTGCTCGTTATGCGTAATACTATAGCCTGCTGTCGTTTTTATAGCGCTTAGCTGTAAATCGGCAAAAGGGACTTTAATTGCTTGTGGTGCATTGAGTGTAAAACCACTCAGTTGTTGCCACGGGCTTGCACTGTATTGCGCATTTTGGGTGTTAGTTAGCGATTCTAGATATGCAAAAGCACCAATAAGCTGACTTGCTTGTAATAACGATTCGTTAACCGCAACTAACGAATCACCTTGCTCAGCAATAAAGTGTGTGCTTGGCGCACCTTGTTTAAACGTAGGGTGGCTTGCTAAGTTATGTAAAAAGCCAATGTTAGTGCTAAAACCCGCTAAATGAAATTGCTCAAGGGCTTGTTGTAAGCGGCTCAGTGCTTGTTCGCGATTGTCGTCGTGCACAATAAGTTTTGCAATCATCGGATCGTAAAACGGGCTGATTTCGTCGCCTTGTGCAATGCCTGTATCAATGCGTACAAATTCACTGTTAAGGGGTGTGTGTAGTGCTTCAATAGTGCCCGAGCACGGGATAAAGTCGTTAGCTGGATCTTCTGCGTATATACGTGCTTCAAAGCTATGACCCTGCAATTGAATATCACTTTGTGTCATTGGCAATGTTTGCCCACCCGCAATATTTATTTGCCAATTGACTAAATCTACACCGGTTACCATTTCGGTCACTGGGTGTTCTACTTGAAGGCGCGTATTCATTTCCATAAAGAAAAATTCATCGCCACACAGTAAAAACTCAACCGTACCTGCGCCTCTATAATTTATAGCCAGTGCACAACGTACAGCCGCTTCGCCCATTTCTTTGCGTAGTTTGTCAGATAAACCCGGAGCAGGGGCTTCTTCAATTACTTTTTGATGACGACGTTGCAAAGAACAATCACGATCGCCTAAATAAACACAGTTACCGTAGTTATCTGCAAATACTTGCACTTCAACATGGCGAGGCTGGTTAACGTAGCGCTCAAGTAATACTAAATCGTTACCAAAACCGGCAATCGCTTCACGTTGCGCACCTTGTAGTGCGCTCATAAAGTCTTGTGCTTTTTCAACCACACGCATGCCTTTACCACCGCCACCAAAGGCCGCTTTAATGAGTACAGGGTAGCCAATTTTTTCAGCTTCACTTTGTAAAAAAGCAGGGTCTTGCTTATCACCGTAATAACCAGGCACTAACGGTACATTAGCAGCTGCCATTATTTCTTTAGCGCGGGTTTTAGACCCCATTGCTTCAATGCTACTTGCTGGTGGCCCTATAAAAGCAATGCTATTAGCTTCGCAGGCTTTAGCAAATTCGCTGTTCTCAGATAAAAAACCATAGCCTGGGTGAATACAGTCAGCGCCGCAGTCTTTGGCAACTTGTAAAATTTTGTCTGCTACTAAATACGAATCTTTACTTGGCGCGGCACCAATATGGTAAGCCTCGTCAGCCATTTTTACGTGCTGGGCATGTTTGTCTGCATCAGAGTAAACCGCGACCGTGGTTAAGCCCATTTGTTTTGCGCTGCGCATTACACGGCACGCAATTTCTCCACGATTGGCAATCAGTATTTTTTGTAATCGTTGTGTGTTCATAATCAATCCTACAGTTGCCAAGCGGGTGGGCGTTTATCAAAAAAAGCACTTAGCCCTTCTTGACCTTCTTCAGATACGCGAATTTTTGCAATACGCTCTGCGGTAAGCTCAATGAGTTCATCGGTTATTGGTTTATTTGCTACATCGTTAATTAATGCTTTTGCGGCTTTTACTGCAACAGGTCCGTTATCAATCAGTGTTTGCAGCATATTATCGAGCGCACAGTCTAAATTACCGGTTACTTGATGAATTAAGCCAAGTTGCTTAGCAGTATGTGCATCAAACACTTCAGCCGTTAAAAAGTACCTGCGAGCAGCGCGCTCACCAATAGCTTTAATAACGTATGGACTAATAACCGCCGGAATAAGACCCAGTTTTACTTCACTTAAACAAAATTGTGCATCGTCTTTACTAAGGGCTATGTCGCAACAGGCTATTAAGCCCAGAGCACCACCAAAAGCGGCACCTTGCACAGCACAAATTGTAGGATGCGGGAAGCTTGCCAATACCTGCATTAATTTAGCTAATTGCATTGAATCAGCTAGGTTATCGGTGTAATTGTTATCAGCCATTGATTTCATCCAGGCTAAATCGGCACCGGCTGAAAAGTGTTTACCTTCTGTTTTTAAAACCAAAGCACGAATATCAAGCGTATTTGCATGTTCAATACACTGAATAAGTTCGTGTATTACTTCACTGTTAAATGCGTTTCTTTTTTCTGGGCGACTTAACACAAGTACAGCCACATTAGATTTTGTTATTTGTAGTGTTACTGACATTTTGCGCTCCGGTTACATTCTAAATACGCCAAATTTCGAATCACGTTTTGGTGCGTTATTCGCAGCCGTTAACGCAAGCCCTAATACATTACGCGTATCGGCAGGGTCTATAATGCCGTCATCCCACAAGCGTGCGCTTGCGTAATACGGATGACCTTGCTCTTCGTACTGTTCAATAATTGGCTTTTTAAAATCACTGATTTCTGGCTCGCTCATGGTTTGGCCTTTGCGTGCTAAACCATCTTGTTTAACTTGCGCCATTACACCAGCTGCTTGCTCGCCGCCCATTACCGAAATACGGGCATTAGGCCACATCCACATCATGGTTGGTTCAAATGCACGGCCACACATACCGTAGTTACCTGCGCCGTATGAGCCGCCAATAAGTACTGTGAATTTAGGCACATCAGCACACGAAACCGCCATCACCATTTTAGCGCCGTGCTTAGCAATACCTTCGGCTTCGTATTTTTTACCCACCATAAAGCCGGTAATATTTTGTAAAAATACTAAAGGAATATTGCGCTGAGCACACAGCTGAATAAAGTGCGCGCCTTTTTGCGCCGACTCACTAAATAAAATACCGTTATTAGCTACTATGCCAACAGGATTGCCGTAAATACTGGCAAAGCCGGTGACCAGCGTTTCACCAAAGTAACGTTTAAATTCATCAAATGATGAATCATCCACTGTGCGCGCTATTACTTCGCGTACATCAAACGGCTTTTTAAGGTCGGTGCCTACAATGCCGTAAAGCTCGTTTATATCGTATCTTGGTGGTTTTACATCCTCCAGAAGAGGGGCCGTAGGGCGTGTATAATTAATACGCTCAATACATTGGCGCGCAATAGACAGCGCATGAGCATCGTTTTCAGCGTAGTGATCGGCAACACCCGAAATTTTACAGTGCACATCGGCGCCGCCTAACTCTTCGGCTGTTACTTCTTCGCCGGTTGCTGCTTTTACAAGGGGCGGACCTGCTAAAAATATAGTGCCTTGATCTTTTACAATAATACTTTCATCGGCCATTGCAGGTACGTACGCACCACCTGCGGTACATAAGCCCATTACTACAGCAATTTGTGGAATGCCTTTACCCGACATACGGGCTTGATTGTAAAAAATACGACCAAAATGCAACTTATCTGGAAATACATCATCTTGCTCTGGCAGATTTGCACCGCCCGAATCCACCAAATAAATACACGGTAAGTGGCAGCGCTCGGCGATATCTTGTGCGCGTAAATGCTTTTTAACGGTAAGCGGAAAATATGTACCGCCTTTAACCGTGGCATCGTTTGCAATAATCATGCATTCAACGCCTTTAACACGGCCAATACCGGCTACAACGCCTGCACAAGGTATTGCTTGATCGTACACACCAAAGGCAGCAAATTGCGAAATTTCTAAAAACGGTGAGCCTTCGTCAATTAATGTATTTATGCGGTCGCGTACAAATAATTTACCACGGCCTTCGTGGCGCTCTTTTAATGCAGCGCCTCCGCCTTGGCTAATTGTTGCTACTTTACTGCGTAAATCATCCACCAGCGCTGACATATTTTTATGGTTTTGCACAAACGTTGGGTCGTGAGGATTAACGCTCGATTTTAAAATAGTCATGGTTTAATCCTTAACGGCTTTCTGTGAAAAGTTCGCGGCCAATAAGCATGCGACGAATTTCGGATGTACCTGCACCAATTTCGTATAATTTAGCGTCACGAAGAAGACGACCCGTTGCGTATTCGTTTATGTAGCCATTGCCACCTAAAATTTGAATTGCATCTAGCGCCATTTTAGTTGCAAGCTCTGCGGCGTATAAAATGGCACCGGCGGCATCTTTACGGGTGGTTTCGCCTCGGTCACACGCTTTAGCTACCGTGTATACGTATGAGCGCGCAGCATTCATTTGTGTATACATGTCGGCTATTTTGCCTTGAATTAACTGAAATTGACCAATAGGGGAATCAAACTGTTTACGCTCATGAATATACGGTACCACTATGTCCATACACGCTTGCATTATGCCAAGCGGGCCCGCTGCAAGTACTACGCGTTCGTAATCAAGGCCACTCATAAGTACTTTAACGCCTTCGTTTAAGTTACCTAAAATGTTTTCCTCGGGTACTTCGCAGTTTTCAAATACTAGCTCACAGGTATTTGAGCCGCGCATACCCAGTTTGTCGAGCTTTTGTGCTGTTGAAAAACCAGGAAAGTCACTTTCAACAATAAATGCGGTAATGCCTTTAGCGCCAGCGTTTAAATCTGTTTTAGCGTAAATAACGAGTGTGTGTGCGTCTGGGCCATTGGTGATCCACATTTTATTACCGTTTAAAATGTACTTATCTCCTTTTTTTTCGGCTTTGAGTTTCATCGATACAACGTCAGAGCCCGCATTAGGCTCGCTCATTGCAAGAGCACCAATGTGCTCACCACTAATAAGCTTAGGTAAGTATTTTTCTTTTTGAGCTTGTGACCCGTTACGGTTAATTTGATTAACGCACAGGTTTGAATGTGCTCCATAGCTTAACCCTATAGAGGCACTAGCACGGCTTATTCCTTCCATAGCAATAACATGTTCTAAATAGCCTAAACCGGCGCCGCCAAGTTCTTCAGATACGGTCATACCTAGTACGCCCATTTCGCCCATTTGAGTCCAAAGTTGATTTGGAAAAGCGTTATCTAAGTCCGTTTTTTCAGCAAGCGGGGCAATCTCCTGACTCGCAAAACTGTTTACGTGGTCGCGGATCATATCGGCGGTTTCGCCAAGGCCAAAGTTCATTTCTTTATATAGTGAAATAGTGCTCATGATTCATTCCTGTGTGACGTGTGTGTTGTCAGTGTGTTGTTATTTTAAAAATAAACTTACTCGTCTATTTTATTAAGCGTGTCTCTGCAGCGGCGCTCGGCCGTCACCAACTCCATAAGAACAACTTTAATGTCGTCCATTTGTTGAGATAGGTCTGCTTTTTTTTCTGAAATAAGGTCAAGCATAGTAACCAACTGCTTAGCGCTTGATTTATCTGCGTCGTACAGTTCAAACAAACGACCGGTTTCGGCCAATGTAAAGCCAAGGCGCTTACCACGTAATATTAGTTTTAAACGCACTTTATCGCGTTTTGAATAAATACGGGTTTGACCATTACGTTCTGGCGTTATTAACCCTTGGTCTTCGTAAAAGCGAATAGAGCGGGTTGTAATGTCAAATTCTTTAGCGAGTTCGCTAATGCTAAATGTTTGTTCATTACTGGCCGGCATTTTGGCTGAGCTTGCAAAGTTTGTTTGATTATCTGGTTTCATAATTGTATTTACCTCATTCGAATAACTCCAATATAAGTGAAGTTTACGTAAAGGTAAAGCTTGGTGTGGTTTGAAACTATTTATAAAGGGGTGTTTAAGCGAGGTATTGATTTATATTATTAATATTCAATGGGTTATTTTTATTTTATCAGTGTAGTCTAACCGATGGAAAATAATCCTTACACTTATAAAACTAAAAATTAAGCTGTTTTTAGTTGACGTTGGCGTAAACGTTAGTATTGTGTAAGGGTATTAAATAATAAATGAATACTAAATTAATAGAGCAAATATACTAACAACTATTTGCATATAAATACAATGGAGTTAGTTATGACTTTAGAATCAGTGGTAATTGTAGCAGCAAAACGCACCCCAATGGGTGGTTTTATGGGAGCGTTAAGTGATGCGCAGTCTACCGAGCTTGGCGCTACCGCCATTGCAAGTGTACTCACACAAACTGGTTTAGCTAATGATGCAATAGACGAAGTAATTATGGGCTGTGTATTACCAGCAGGGCTTGGACAAGCACCTGCACGCCAAGCAATGTTAAAAGCAGGCCTTGCACTTAGCACTGGCGCTACAACAATTAACAAAGTATGTGGCTCTGGTTTAAAAGCAGCCATGCTTGCAAACGATTTAATTAAAGCGGGCTCAATTCAATCTGCTATTGCTGGTGGCATGGAGAGCATGACAAATGCACCGTACTTTATACCAAAAGCGCGTGGCGGTATGCGCATGGGACATGGCGAAATAAAAGATCACATGATGAGCGATGGCCTTGAAGATGCTTACGACAACAAAGCAATGGGTTGTTTTGCACAAGACACCGCCGATGAATACGGCATTGGCCGCGAGCAAATGGATGCGTTTGCATTAGGCTCATTAAGTAAAGCAAAAGCAGCAATACAAAATGGTAGCTTTGATAACGAAGTTGCACCCCATACAATGCAAACACGCAAAGGCGATATAACAGTATCGATTGATGAGCAACCAGGTAACGCCCGTCCAGAAAAAATCCCTACCTTACGTGCAGCTTTTAAAAAAGACGGCACTATTACAGCGGCTAATTCATCGTCAATTTCAGATGGTGGCGCAGCGCTTATATTAATGAGCGAATCAAAAGCAAAAGAGCAGGGCTTAACACCGCTTTGTAAAATTGTAGCGCACAGCACGCATTCTCAAAAACCAAGTGAATTTACAGTAGCGCCAGTAGGGGCTATGAACAGCGTGCTTGAAAAAGCAGGTTGGGCTGTAAACGATGTTGATCTTTGGGAAATTAACGAAGCATTTGCCATGGTAACCATGCTGGCTATTAACGAGTTAAAACTTGATGAAAGCAAAGTAAACGTTAACGGCGGTGCATGTGCATTGGGTCATCCAATTGGTGCAAGCGGCGCGCGTATTTTAGTAACGCTTATTCATGCCCTTAAAAACCGAGGCCTTAAAAAAGGCATTGCGTCTTTATGTATTGGTGGCGGTGAAGCGGTTGCTATGGCCGTAGAAGCGTATTAACTAGGTATTAAATAGTTATAAGAAAGCTGTACGAATAACTATAAAAGCGCTGCACTAATAATACTAACAAAGCGGCGCTACCAATTTTAAAAGAGAACACACAACTCACACACTAGGATTTAATCATGCACCAAGTACCACTACTTATTAATGGCGAATTTATTCAATCAGCATCAAAAGAGCTTATCGATGTTATAAACCCAGCAACTCAAGAAGTACTTGCACAAGTGCCATGTACCACAGAATCAGAAATGGACGCGGCAATTGCCTCAGCTTCTGAGACGTTTAAAACATGGAAAGACGTACCCATTACAGAACGTGCTCGCATTATGATGAAGTACGCGGCGCTATTAAAAGAACATCATGATGAGCTTGCTACCATTATTTGCCATGAATTGGGTAAAACATTTGAAGATGCAAAAGGCGATGTTTGGCGCGGTATTGAAGTAGTAGAACAAGCAGCAAACGCACCATCATTAATGATGGGTGAAACAATGGAAAACGTAGCGCGTAAAATCGATACGTATTCTTACATGCAGCCACTTGGCGTATGCGCGGGCGTAACCCCGTTTAACTTCCCAGCAATGATCCCTCTTTGGATGTTCCCGCTCGCTATTGTGTGTGGTAACACCTTTATTTTAAAACCGTCAGAGCAAGATCCACTTACACCAATGCGTTTAGCAGAGCTATTTATTGAAGCCGGCGCACCAAAAGGCGTATTACAGGTTGTTCATGGTACAAAACCACAAGTAGACCGCTTACTAGAAGATAAAGCAGTGCGTGCTATTTCGTTTGTAGGCTCGTGTGGTGTAGGTGCCTATATTTATTCTAAAGGCACAAAAAATCTTAAACGCGTGCAAGCGTGTGTTGGCGCTAAAAACCACATGGTTATTATGCCTGATGCAAGTAAATCGCACGTTGTAAACAACCTAGTAGGCGCATCTGTCGGTGCTGCTGGCCAGCGTTGTATGGGTATTTCGGTTGCTGTGTTTGTAGGTCAAGCAAGTCAGTGGGTAGATGAAATAAAAGCAGGCTTTGAAAATGTACGCCCAGGCGTGTGGGATGATGCAAACGCGGCATACGGTCCACAAACATCAAAAGCAGCAAAGGCACGTATTTTATCACTCATTGCTGGTGGTAAAGAGCAAGGCGCTACCTGTTTAATTGATGGCTCTGACTTTACGGTTGAAGGGTATGAGCAAGGTAACTGGGTTGGTCCGACGTTATTTATCGATGTAACCAAAGAGATGGATTTATACAAAGAAGAAATATTTGGTCCAGTACTCGCGTGTATGTTTGTAGACACGCTTGATGAGGCAATCGCACTTATTAACGACAGCCCTTACGGTAACGGCACCTCGTTATTTACCTCAAGCGGCGCAGTGGCTCGTAAATTCCAACACGAAATTGAAGTAGGCCAAGTAGGTATTAATGTGCCAATTCCGGTGCCACTTCCGTTCTTTTCATTCACTGGTTGGAAAGGCTCGTTTTACGGCGATACTCACACGTACGGTAAGCAAGGTATTCGCTTTTACACAGAAACTAAAACAATTACATCACGTTGGTTTGAAGACGACATTGCGTCGGGCCCAAACATGAGTATTAACTTAAAATAATCGTAATTAAAAAATGAGTAAATAAAAGAATAATTAATAAAAAAGATGGGCGCGAAGGCTACTTCACACACAACACACACATAAGCCTTCGCCGCTCGTCACAAACTTTCCCTGTGACGGGAAACACTAACAACACAACTAACACAATTAAAGAGGTCTACCATGGACTTTAACTTATCTGAAGATCAACAAGCCTTTGCACAAACTGCACGTCAATTTGCCGAGTCAGAACTTGCGCCCCATGCCGCAAAATGGGATCGCGAACATATCTTTCCTAAAGACACGATTAAAGCAGCGGGCGAGCTTGGTTTTTGTGGTTTATACACGCCAGAGGAAGCAGGCGGCCTTGGTTTATCTCGTTTAGATTCGAGCATTATTTTTGAACAACTTGCTATGGGTTGTACCGCAACAACGGCCATGTTGACCATTCATAATATGGCCACCTGGATGGTAGCAAGTTTTGGTACCGATGCCGTAAAAGACAAATACGTAGAGCAATTAGTCATGGGCGAGTTACTTGCCTCTTATTGTTTAACTGAGCCAGGATCGGGCTCAGACGCCGCATCACTTAAAACCAAAGCCGTGCTTGAGGGCGATGAGTACGTTATTAATGGCTCAAAAATGTTTATATCGGGCGCTGGCGAAACTGAAGTGCTAGTTGTAATGGCACGTACAGGCGGCGAAGGCGCTGCGGGTATTTCGGCATTTGTAGTGCCTGCCGACGCAAAAGGCGTGGAATACGGCAAAGCTGAAGAAAAAATGGGTTGGAACGCACAACCAACACGCCTAATTAGCTTTGAAGATGTACGCATTCCTGCGCATAACTTGTTAGGCGCAGAAGGCGAAGGCTTTAAATTTGCGATGCAAGGCCTTGATGGCGGCCGAATTAACATTGCCACATGTTCAATTGGTACAGCGCAAGCGGCGCTTAATACAGCCCGTGAATATTTAAAAGAACGTACACAATTTGGTAAACCATTGGCTGCGTTTCAAGCATTGCAATTTAAAATTGCCGATATGAACACCGAACTTGTAGCTGCGCGCCAAATGGTAAGGCTTGCTGCATTTAAACTTGATAATAACGACGTTGAAAAAACCACTTACTGCGCCATGGCTAAACGTTTTGCTACCGATGTTGGCTTTACTGTGTGTAACGACGCACTGCAAATTCATGGTGGTTACGGTTATATAAAAGAATACCCGCTTGAGCGCCATGTACGTGACGTACGCGTTCATCAAATTTTAGAGGGCACTAACGAAATTATGCGTGTGATTATAGCGCGCCGTATTTTGGCTGAGTCTGCAAGCGACGTTTTATAAGGAGCAATGTATGTCAGAATCTAAATCTAATCCGAGTATTGAACTTACAACCGAAGGTCATGTTGCTATTTTAACTATGTCTAACCCGCCAGCAAATACCTGGACAAAAGACACCCTAGTTGATTTAAAAAATACCGTTAATGAGCTTAATAATAATAAAAATATTTATGCATTAGTACTGACTGGTGAAGGCGAGAAGTTTTTTAGCGCAGGTGCCGACCTAAACGTATTTGCTGGTGGCGATAAAGGCGTAGCCGCCGATATGTCGCGTGTATTTGGTGAAGCGTTTGAAGCGCTTACTAATTTTAGAGGCGTGTCGGTTGCAGCCATTAACGGCTATGCAATGGGTGGCGGGCTAGAAGTTGCCCTTGCGTGCGACGTACGTATAGCGGAAGAGCAAGCACAAATGGCGCTCCCTGAGGCTAAAGTTGGGTTGTTACCGTGTGCGGGTGGCACACAAAATTTAGCATGGCTAGTTGGCGAAGGCTGGGCAAAACGCATGATTTTATGCGGCGAGCGCCTAAAAGCTGATAAAGCTCTGCAAATTGGCTTAGTAGAAGAAGTAGTACCACAGGGTGAAAGCTTTGCGGCCGCATTAAAACTGGCCAACCAAGTAGCCGATCAAAGCCCTACCTCAGTTGCAGCGTGTAAAACATTGATTCAAAAAGGGCGCCATCAACCAATGGCAAGTGTATTGCCTCTTGAGCGCGAGTTATTTGTTGGTTTATTTGATACCGAAGATCAACAAGAAGGCGTAAATGCCTTTTTAGAAAAACGCCGCGCTAACTGGGTAAATGGCTAATGAGTGCTTTAACATTATTAAATAGCGCCGATGAGCCCGTGGTATTTGAAACCACAACCGCAGAAAACGGCAGTTTAATTGGGCTTATTACACTCAATGCGCCAAAAGCCTTAAATGCACTTAATTTTGAGATGATAAAATTACTTGAGCCGCAATTGCGAGCTTGGCAAGACGATGATGCTATTGCAATGGTGTTGTTAAAAGGCGCAGGCGATAAAGCATTTTGTGCAGGCGGCGATGTTGTAAGCCTTCATCATGCAATGGCGCAAGGTAAACCAACAAGCTTAGTTGAAGAGTTTTTTACGCTTGAGTACAAGCTTGATTATCTTATTCATACCTTTGATAAACCTATCCTCGTTTGGGGTAACGGCATAGTAATGGGTGGCGGTTTAGGGCTAATGGCCGGTGCTAGCCATCGCGTCGTAACCGAAACATCACGCATTGCCATGCCAGAGCAAACCATAGGTTTATACCCTGATGTAGGCGGCAGTTACTTTTTACATAAAATGCCACAAAACGTGGGGCTATTTTTAGGGTTAACGTCGGCATCAATTAACTGCGACGACGCGCGTTTTGTATCACTTGCCGATCACTTTATCGACAGCACTAAATATGATTCCATGCTTACGCAAATTTTAACTGCAAAGTGGGGCAAAACCGCAAGTTTAAATCATGAGCGTTTAACTAAGTTATTAACCGATTTAGACAACCAATCTGCGCGTATGCCAAAAGGCAATATAAAAGCTAATTTAAAAACGATTCAAAAGCTGGGTGAATTTACAACCTTGCAGGAGCAAGTTGATTATATTTTAGGGCTAGCTACTGACGATAAATGGCTACAACGCGCCCAAAAGTCACTTAAACACGGATGCCCACTAAGTTGCGCACTCGTTAGTGAGCAATTAAAAACAAGTAAAGGCAAAAGCTTATTAGCGTGTTTTAAAATGGAGCTGGGTATGTCGGTTCGTGCTGGCGAAGTAGGCGAGTTTCAAGAAGGTGTAAGGGCGCTATTAATAGATAAAGACGGCGCACCTAATTGGCAATACAAAACATTAAGTGATGTACCACAAACAATAATAGACAGCTTTTTTGTTAATCGTTTTGGCGAAAACCACCCACTTAATGGCTTAGACACGCCAATACACAAATAAAGGAAAGACGATGACTAAACTCAATATCGGTTTTATCGGCTTAGGCAATATGGGCGGCCCAATGGCGGCTAACTTAATTAAAGCTGGACATACTGTTAGTGTGTTCGATTTAAACCAGTCGGTCGTAAATGAACTTGCAAGCAAAGGCGCAAAAGCCGCAGTTGATGCAAAGCAGTGCGCAACAAATGCTGACGTACTTATTAGCATGTTACCTGCGGGCAAACATGTTAAATCCCTATACTTGGGTAATAACGGCGACAGCGGTTTAATTAACGTGCTGAGCAAAAATACATTAGTAATTGATTGCTCAACAATAGATGCAGAATCAGCACGCACTGTAGGCAGCGCACTTGGTAAACAAGGCATAAGCTTTGTAGATGCACCGGTATCGGGCGGCGTTGCAGGCGCAACTGCTGGCACTCTTACCTTTATTGTAGGTGGCGAAAAAGCAGCGTTTAATAAAGCAAATACAGTGCTTAGTGATATGGGCAAAAACATATTTCATGCAGGCGATATTGGCGCAGGGCAAGTAGCAAAAATATGTAATAACATGCTACTTAGCATTTTAATGGCAGGCACCAGCGAAGCACTGCAAATGGGTATAAATAACGGCCTCGATCCTAAAGTACTTAGCGACATTATGACTGCAAGCTCTGGCCGTAACTGGACGCTTGAGCTTTACAATCCTTGCCCAGGTGTAATGGATACCGCACCGGCTAGTAACGATTACAAACCAGGCTTTATGGTTGATTTAATGGCTAAAGACCTAGGACTTGCCATGGAAGCCGCGCAGCAAAGTAATTCATCAACCCCAATGGGTTCAATGGCTAAAAATTTATACACTATGCTACAGCACCAAGGTGCGGGTAGTGATGACTTTAGTGCCATTTTTAAACTGTTTTCTAAGTAGGAGCAACGCGTGGAAATTAAAAATAACACGGTAGTAATAACCGGTGGCGCACAAGGTTTAGGCTTTGCAATGGCGCAAAAGTTTGCACTTATGGGTGCCAACATTGCTTTAATAGATATGGCGCAAGACTTATTAAACAACGCATGCGAGCAATTAACGCAGCTTGAAGGTGTAACTAGCAATATTAAAGGTTATGCCGCAAACGTAACAAATGAGAGCGAAGTAGAAAACGTATTTAATACCATCAACAGCGATTTTGGCCACATTGGTGTGCTTATAAACAACGCCGGTATTTTACGCGACGGCATGTTTATAAAGGCTAAAGACGGCAAAGTCGTTAAAAAAATGTCTCTTGAGCAATTTCAATCAGTGATTGATGTAAACCTAACAGGTGTGTTTTTAGCCGGGCGGGAAGCTGCAAGCCACATGATTGAATCTGGTAAAGGCGGCGTTATAGTTAATATGTCGAGCGTAGCGCGCGCAGGTAACATAGGCCAAACAAACTACGCGGCATCAAAAGCAGGCGTAGTGGCACTTACCATCACATGGGCTAAAGAACTTGGTCGATTTGGTATACGTGTAGGCGCTATTGCACCAGGTGTAATAAGTACCGCCATGACCGACGCCATGAAGCCAGAAGCCAAACAACGCATGCTTGCGGTAACGCCAGTAGGGCGCTTAGGCGAAAGCGACGAAATTGCGCATACTGCACAATACATAATCGAAAACGACTTTTTTACCGGTCGCGTGGTTGAAATAGACGGCGGCATTCGTTTGTAAACCGAGGTTGATTAAGGTTGATTAAAAAAGCATGGCTGTTTTGGGCTGTGCTTTTTTGTTTTAAATCGGGGAGTTTATAATCTTGAAAAAGGCTAATAACGGCGTTGGCAATTTGTTGTAAAACATGGGTAGTATACCCGCTGAATTAAAACGTAGAACATTCTAGCGTTCCAATTAACTGCGTTAAAAACTTCTCATATAGATAAACTATATAACCCAAATTTTGCCTTGTTACTGAGATATTTATAATCTTGAAAACGGGCTAATAACCCCGTTGGCACCTTGTTGTAGTACATGGGTATATATTTGTGTGGTACGCACGTCACTGTGACCTAATTGTGTTTGTACTGTACGTATATCAGCGCCGCTTTGCAGTAAATGCGTAGCGAAAGAGTGGCGTAAAGTATGTGGCGTAACATGTTTGTTAATATGTGCATCAAAAGCAGCTTTTTTAACAGCGCGTTGTAATTGTTTTTCATCGATATGATGACGTCTTAATTGCTTACTCTCAGGATCAATGCTTAATTTATGTGATGAAAATAAATATTGCCAGCCCAGCTGTCTATTGTGGTTTGGATATTTTTTACGTAATAAATGAGGCATGTAAGCGCCGCTATACAAGGGGTTTTTCAGATCTAATTGCAGGTAACTATCAACTAATTGTATTTGAGAACGTAATTGCGGTGTGAGCTCTACGGCAAGGGTTACAACACGATTTTTGCCTCCTTTGCCATCCCAAATTCGAATGCAGTTATAGTCAAAGTCAATATCGTGTACCCGTAAACGCAGTACCTCCATTAATCGCATACCACTGCCATAAAGTAATCCACAGGGTAAATAATGCTTTGCAGAGCACACTTTAAAAAAATTATTTATTTCTTGCTGCGTTAAAACTACCGGTAGTTTAGTTGCTCGTTTGCTCTTAATAAAACTTAATGATAATGAAAGTGGCTTTTTAATCACTTCTTTAAATAAAAAGCTCAACGCATTTAAGGCTTGTGTTTGAGTGTTAGGAGCAACATTTTGTTGATTGACTAAGTAATTTAAAAAAAGTTCGACCTCATTATCTCCCATCGTTGTTGGGTGCCTCATAGAGTTAAATCGAATAAACGAAGCTATCCAGTATAAATATGCTTTAATAGTACTTTTAGCATAACGCTTTAGATACATTTGTTCGGCTATCATAGTTAAAAAAGGTGATTTCATGATATGAATCTCTAGGGCGTGTTGATCTTTGTGGATTGAAATTTGTTCAATCTAGGGGCGATTAAATCGCGGCGCGAGGTTTGTAACCTAGTGGGCTAAGTAAAAACCGTGCAACAAAGAGTTAATCGTCCCTAGAAAGAACCCAAAGGGCAGCGCATGTTTGGTATTTATGCTGCGTTATCGCCTATTCATGGGGAATAACCACACTACATAGGCTCCGCCTTGCCTAAAAACC